>JBAZRP010000091.1:0-12273 GCA_041662885.1 Legionella sp. | reverse complement strand
TTACCGCTATTACCGCTTGGATTCTGCAATAACTGTATCAGCCTGTTCTGTAAAATGATTTGAGAAAATAGAATAATCTCCACAAACTAAGCCATTGGTACGATTGAGTACTTTACTAATTACTTCGCATGATTTTCCATACAAGGAGTCTATTCTATACACTCCAGAGATACAAATTATTGAAAAAATAATTGCCAGGGTATTATTAACAATCTTGGAGTTAAAATCAGCCAAATAAACTGTATAAATTATGCATAGAACCAATAGAAATACAGGAAATGGCAGGTAAAAAATTTCCCACAATACTCCGATTCTATAGATTGATGGATGGCTAGTAATCATTATCGATGTTAATAGTATAGGAAATGTAAATAAGAAAAGGGCAATTAACTTATTATTCATTGGTATCTTTTTTTGTTGAATGTGGATTAATGACACAAAAAAAATTCCAGCTAAAATCCATAAGGCTATGCCTAATAAAGATAAATTGTATCCTAGCATTTGTATGGAATAGTAGATTGCGTTATGATTTAGTCGTAATACATCTTTATATTGATGTGGGTGATGTGCAGTTAAAATACCCCCAGGTGTGAATGTGTCAAAAAGAATCCTTCCTAAATAGAAATAATAAAAAACGTATAATACAGCTGAGGTCGTGAATATAATAAAAGCTTGATTTGATTTTTTTTCTTTTATACTAAGGAGCATTGCACAAAAAGTGATAAAAAATACAAAACATACAATTTGTTCATCTAGCATTGAAAGAATAAAAATAAGACAGGCCATTAGCATGCAATAAAATGATTGTTTCCATGAGAATTGATGCTGGCTTGTTCTCAAAAAAATACTGACACAGAAGAGTCCAACAGCAGGGATTAGGAATTTAGCCCCTCTAAGTACCATAAAGGATGTATTAAGAAAGGAATCAAAATAAAGTAAGCTAGCTCCTCCAATTAAGGCAATTCCGTAACCCGAATTTTTAAACAAAGTTTTCCAAAAATATAGAAAGGAAGCAACGGTTGCGATTATTGCAAAACCATAACTTGGTAGTTTGATTCCGAACTCAGGATACGATTTAAAGAGTTGAAAGGATAAATTAGTATCAATATACTGTATAATAAAACAAAGAATTCTTGGGCGATAAAGCCCACCCTCTGTTATTCGTAAATTAAAAACATGATTCATAAAATTAGAAAAAAAACCTTGTTCTGGTGATAATAAATATCTAGGAGCTGTCTTAGTAAATTCGTAATGAATCCATGAAGGTGTAAATAACCAGAAATATAAAAAATAAAAAATAAATCCTAGGCCACTAATTATTAGAAACTGATTAATCCTATCAGTCTCATTTATCTCGGTAATTGATGTAGTTTCTATGCTATGCATTTTCTAATCCTTTTAATTTTACACCTTTTACAAAATAACCCAGTGGGTCCTCATTGGATCCTAATTTAGAAAATTTAGATATATGAGCAAAAATTAAGAATATTGCTGTGATTGGTAGACAAAAGAGTCCTAAAGTTAATTTCCATAAATTACTGAGTGAAATTGTGGGCTTAAGTAAGCGCAGATTAAGCACTAAAAGTTTATTGGCTATCACATGAATATCATTGCCTCGTTCTTTGATTTCTATGTTGGTAAAACCGGCATTTACGAACAAAATTGTTAGGCGCTCAAAAGTGAAACGATGAAAGTCGTAGGGTATATGATGTCTACGGGCTGACCATGGTACTGTCAATAATAGAGTACCTCCTTGTCGCAATACACGTGCAATTTCAGAAAGTAGTAACTCTGGGTCTAAAGCATGTTCCAATACTTCTATACAAAGAACGTGATCGTAACTATTATCCTGAAGTGGCATTATTGCGCCATCATAATAGATTAATCCTTGATCGGTAACAGACATGCCAAATTCAGAGGAATTTTTAATATCAATGCCTTGGTATTCAGTATCTTTTGCCAACCAGCCACGCCAGGGCGATTGACCTGCGCCTACATCAAGAACCTTGCCTTGCAATTTTGCTAATTCGGGACGTAAATATTTGACTATAGTATCTAATTGGAGATCAATCAGACATCTTAGTTTAAAAAGCCAAGGTTTAGCGGTGGGATCTTGCACTGCTATGGGTTTGAACGTTTCACTCATGTGCTTGCTCTGTTGGTTTGATACCTACTGCAAGGATATTGCCTACTTTAAGTGAAATCATTCGATCTGCAAAACCCAATTTAGTTACACTATTTAGGATTAAATTCTTTATACTATTAGGCAAAGGAGTCAAGCGTAACCAATAGCGCAAAGGATATGCATTTTTAATCGATTGCAGCTGGACCGATTTAAAGCCAGTTTTTTCCATCAATACTTTTAGAGCCTTTGGGCTAAATAACTGTAAATGTTCTATGTCAATAATTGGCGATCGTAATCCTAATAGACGATTAAGTGGTGCGCGCCAGTTATGAACTACCAGCGCTAACATACCGCCTGGTTCTAATAAGTCATAAGCTGATTGAACAAACGCTCCAGGTTCTCCCATATGTTCCAAGGTCATAAAAGAACAGATAAAGGATGGGGTAATATCCTGTATCAAATCTGGAGAAAATAATCCTTCACGAAGCATGGGTCGTATTTGGGGATCAGCTGCTTGGATGGCTGCTCGAGAAGGCTCAATACCCACTACCGGACTAAATCCGTTATTACATAGCCATGGGAGTAAAGGTCCACTACCAGCGCCGACATCAACCGCTGCATTTCGCTTTGATAATTGTGCTACGTAAGGTTCTAAAGCTTTTGCATAACTATTCGCAGCAGCTTGTGCTTCAATACTGGAATCAAAGTCTGCTTCACTATAGGCATTTAATAGAAAGTCTGATTGTGGTGGATTGGGTGCATAAATCACATCACACGAAGAACATTGTACTAGTCGCAAACACATAAATTCAGGTTGTTTACGCGATGCATAGGAAAAATTATTTATTTTGCTCGGATCGATTCGTTCTTCAGCAAAAGGCAAATAGGAATTGGTATCGCAAACTGGGCAAATTCGTTCTTTAGCGTTAAACATTAGGTCCCTCCAAGTTCAGCAGATCGTATTTCTCCATGCACTATTAGATTACGCCGAATAAATGCAGGACGGGCTTTTGTTTCCTCAAAAATCTTACCGATATATTCCCCTAAAAGGCCTATCCCCAAAATTGTGGATGAACCAAAAAACATCACCAGTAAAGAAAGAAAAGTCATTCCTTTTGGAACAAGTTCTGGGACGAGGAAGTGTATTGAAATACTGTATAAAGCCAAGAGAACTGTACCCAAACAGGTAATACCGCCAACGGCTGTCAGCAGGTGCAGCGGGATACGAGAGAAAGAAAAAATTCCTTTTTTAGCCCAACCAATATTTTTTATCCAATTATTGGTGCTAGTACCAAACATGCGTTCAGGCCTTATATAATCAACCCCAACTTGTTTAAATCCAACATAGGCACGTAAACCACGTAAAAAAGAATCGCGTTCTTGGCATTTAAGTACCCAATAGACCACACATCTATCCATTAAAGAAAAATCACCGGCATTTTTGGGAATGGATATTTCGCTCATAGCTGAAAAGAGTTTATAAAAAATTTTATAACACGATTCTAATAGAAAGGACATTTCTCGTTTTACTCGCCGCCCATATACTACATCCGCGCCTGCACGCCATTCACGTACAAATTCTTCTATGAGTTCTGGTGGATCTTGCAAGTCGCCATCTAATAAGACACAAGCCTCTTTACTTGCTATTTCCATGCCGCTTTTGAAAGCTGCCTGCGATCCGAAATTGCGCGCATGAGTAATACCAATAACATGGGGATCATGGGCTGTGATGTCTCTAATAACTTCAGCTGAATTGTCAGGAGAGCAGTCATTTACGAAAATAATTTCATAATTTAATCCAAGTTTAGTAAATACTGCTACTAAACGTTGGTACATAATTGGAATAGCCATTTCATCTTTATAACAAGCAATAATGGCAGAAATCGAATTTTTTTCTTGATGTTTTTGTGATTTTTTGGTTAGTTTTGAAAAAGTAGCCTTTTCCAAATAAGTTTTCCACCAAGCTTGGGTTTTTTGTAAACCTTCTGCTAATGAAGTACTTGCAGACCAATTCAGTATTTTTTTGGCTTTGTCTGGATTGGCTATCCAATTGTCCACATCCCAGGAGCGACCTAAGCTTGTGTTGAATTGTGGTTCTGCATTAATATTAAATACTTGTTTGGTTAGTGTGGCTAAGTTAAGTAAAGAAGTTTGAACACCTGAGCCGATATTGAAGGATTCGCCGGCAATTCCGGCATGCATGCAACTGGCAGCAGCTACAAAAGCAGCTACTACATCATCTGTATATATAAAATCTCTGGTAATTTCAGGGCGTGCAAAGCTTGGAAGTTTAGCCTGTAGACTTTGTTCGCAAAGAACAGGAATCAGACGAGAACTGTCTTCATATGGGCCATAAACAGAATATAATCGCAAATTAACAACAGGAATAGCGCGCACCTTGCCATAATAAGTAATTGCATGGCTTGTGGCAGCTTTACTTAATGCATAATGGCTATTGGGAATTAATATATCTGATTCAGCAGGAGCATTCGCATTCATACCGTATTCTGAAGAGCTACCCGCATGAATATAAGCAGCGATTTCATGCTGGCTAATTTCTTCCATAATACGAATAAAGCTCAAATAATTGGTTGCATGAATTTGTTCCAATTCATTTTCAAAGGAGTATGCGCCAAATGCTGAGCAATCAAAAATAGTTTTAGGCTTAATTTTTTTGAACAAGGTTTTAATACTAATAGGATCCTGCATATTAAAAAATGCTAAATTTACGGCCGGAATATCATGAAGCCTCCAATAGTCCCCTGAAAAAAAAGTTCCAATTATATCTTCACGATTAGCCAAACATCGACGCAGAATATTGGCGCCTATAAAGCCACTGGCACCTATAACTAATATGGGCCCTGGTAGATTTTTAATTGTATCATCCAATTCCATTATGCACTCTCCATCACTAAATCACGAACTCCATCACCATCTAAAGCACTTTGCGCTCGGTGAAACGCTTGTGATCCATAGCGACCTGTTGGATATCCTAAAGCATAACGGTGGCTAAATCGAGAGGGTTTGACTCCCATCTTAGCCATTGCTAATGTAATATGCATAGCAAGACCACCTGATGCCACATGTTCTTCTGTTACATAAAGTGGTTTTCCTTCAATTTGATTCCAAAAAAGTTTAGGAATAGCTTGTTCGTTAAATTCCGTTACCGCCCAAACAGCGGGTCTTTGTTCCACAGGAAGCGCTAATAATGCTTGCCAGCTTACGCCTGCTAATGGTCCTAATGAAGCAATTGCTCCTTGATTGCCTGGTAAGACTTCGCGCCAGGCAGCGTACTCAAATTGTGAGGCGGTTTTGGGTTTGGCATCATAGCCTAAGCGTAGGTAAGTGGGGCCCTTGATATGCACCAACATTGCTGCAATATCCTCATCAAAAGCCGGCACTAAAACACGTACTCCCAAAGCATTCATAGCAGCACAATCTTCTAAAGCATGGTGGGTTGGTCCCATATGGCCATAGGCATAACCGCCACCATTGCCAACCAAGCAGACTGGTAATTGGGAAAAACAGATATCATTGCGAATTTGTTCAAAAGGGCGGGCATAGCAAAAGGGCGCAATACTGTAGATAAACACAGTATTACCTTCACGCGCTAAACCGGCTGCAACACCCACCATATTTTGTTCAGCAACTCCAGCATTAATAAATCGATTGCCAAATGCAGCTTGAACTTCCTCTAAGGCCATAAAGCCTAAGTCACCAGTGAGAAAAAAGTGATCTTCCTGATTGCATTGTTCGGTAATTACTTGAGCAAACATTTTTCTCATAATTCCATGGCCTCAGTTGTTTTTTCAGAAGAGCTAGCAATTTGCTTACAAGCCCATTCATATTGCTCTTTGGTCAATGGCAAATAATGAGATTCCATGGTTCCGGCAAAATGCAAATCCTTACCTTTTATGGTATTTAAAATAAGTATATTTGGTTTATCTTGAGAGCGAATTGATAAGGCTTTTTGAATGGCGATCGGATTATGACCGTCAACTTGTTGCACAAAAGCACCAAAAGCAGACATACGCGATGTGAGGTTATTGCACGAAATGACTTCTTGGGTTGAACCAAAGCCCTGTAAACCATTTTGGTCAATTATAATCGTCAAATTGGATAATTGTTGATGTACCGAAAAAATTAAAGCTTCCCAACAACTACCTTCTTGCCATTCACCATCAGAACAAAGACAGTAAACATGGCGCTTAACATTTTTGTGTTTTGCGGCCAGTGCTAAGCCTGCTGCTAAAGACGGACCATGACCTAAAGAACCGGTAGGAAAAAGCAGATCGGGAATACCTGTTCCAGAAGGATGTCCGGGTAGTATTGAGTCATCTTGGCTAAATGTTTTTAAATCTTCATCACTAAGTTTACCCAAACTCCAAAGAGTAACATAAAGTGCTCCAGCAGAATGGCCCTTAGAAAGTACAAAACGATCATCAGACTGCAGTACTTGATGATAGAGTGTCATTAAGGCATCAATACAGGAAAAGTTGCCACCTAAATGACCGCTTTTGGTTTCGTAATGCATAGTAATTAATCGAAGTTTGGTTAAAGAGAGAAGAGATTCGAAAGTAAGGCTCATTATGATTCCCTTGCTGTGTCTTAGTTTAATTGCATTGAACTTTGACTAAGTCGCTATATAATACTAAAAATTAAAAAGGATTGAATGTACAAGGAATGAGATAAAATGTCAAAATCAAATATTGTGGTGCTTTTATATGAGGATGTACGTCAATTTGTTACTGAAAATAAAACACAATTAATTACCCTGTTTTTTTTAACTATTTTGGCATATGGATACTTTATTACCAATTGGTCTATCTCAATTGATAGCGAATTACAATCATTTGAAACAGGTTTTACTTCAAGTATCAGTTCATTATATCAAGGTCGGTTTCTATTATATGTCATCAATTTAGTAACCAATCATCATATAATTCCTTTTTGGAACGATTTTATTTCTGTTGTTCTTATTTTTACTTCAGCATTAGTTTGGTGTGTTAGTTTAGCTAAGATCAATGCAAATTATCGAGGCCTTATTATTTTCTCATTGATTTATATAATATCACCCATTTATGTATTTTATCTGAGATTTACTACCTACAATATCAGTATAAGTCTAAGCTTATTAGTTAACAGTATTGCAATATATTGTTTTGTACATTTTTTATTAGCTATAGAACAAAATAACAGAAAAAAATTAAATTTAGTTTTCATTGTGTTATTTGTTTTTATGAACGTTAGTACTTATGAGGTGTTTGCAAGTTATTGGGTCACTAGTGTTTTATTAGTTACTACTTATTGGGTGATGAGCAAAGCAACTGTTAGTAATTGGAATTATTTGCATAAATGGTTCAAGCAAACTGCTTATGGAATATTTTGTTTGATTTTAGCGGTTATTCTTAATCGAACCTGCCTATTTATTCTTGATCATTTTATTGTGCGTTCTGAATATACGGATAATTTTATTAAATGGGGAAAAGAAGACTTACTGACCATTTATCATAATTTTATCAATGTTTTTAATCAGATGATATTTGAACAAGGCTATAATTTTTTTATTACAGTGACACTAATTAGTTGTATTTTATTTTATGTCTATTTGTTGAAGCGTTCTTTGCGTAACCTACCTAAGATTTTTCTTTTGTGTGGTTTTGTTGTCAGTGCATTTTTAATGTGTTTTGTTCTGGGTTGTGTTATGCCTTTACGTACTTTGCAATCGATACCATTAGTCTTAGCAGGGTCTTGGTTGATAATGTATGAAACAGTTGAAAATAAAGTAGTTCAAAAAATCATCTACAGCCTCGTTTTACTAAGTACTTTATTGAACGCTCAATATATTACTCGATTGTTTTATGGTGATAATATGAGAACTCAATACGATATTAACTATGCTAACCAATTATACGGTTTTGTATTAGCCAAAGTAGGTGATGCAATTAACTATAAGCCGCTGATTATAATAGGTTCTCATTCTCATGCTGCTAAACCATTTCTTATAAAATCAGCAGATACCCTAGGTTATTCATTTTTTGAATGGAGTGTGAATAATAATAGAAGAATTCCAATCTTTATGTCCTGGCTTGGAAATGAATATATTACTCCGACCCAGGAACAATTTTTATCTGGTTATGAAATTGCGCGTACTATGACTGATTATCCTGATAGTGCTTCTCTAAAAGTAACCAATAAGTTGATTATTTTGAGATTGTCGAAACCTTGGCCTGAAGTGTTCAAGGAAGCTGTATTAGATTATGATAAATTTACATTAATTGATTCTGGTGCAGTTTCTACCACAATAGATTTTTTTAATGATACAGAAGATAAAATTCAATTGAATGGTTGGTCTTATTTCAAAATGCAGAACAATCAGCGTACTCGCAAATATATTAAGTTGATATCAGACAAAAATAGTTATATTTATGAAGCTAACCTCATAGTACGAAATGATGTGGCAAAGGCGTTTAAAGATGGTAGCAATTTAAAATTTTCAGGTTACGAAATTTTAATTAATAAAAAAAATATGAAGCCAGACAGTTACCGAATTTCCATAATAGTAACTAATGATAAGAGCTATAGTGAATACAATACGAATAAAACAATTGACGTAAAATAATGACAGGTGCTGTATTTATCAGTATTGTTGATGAAGATAAGGCCATTAGTTTACTCATGGAATGCCATTATTATGAATAAAGAAATTGCAAGTTCCTATCGTCCTGAAATTGATGGTTTGCGAGCGATAGCTGTTTTATCCGTGTTGTTTTATCATTTGGGAATTTCCGGATTCAGCGGAGGCTTCCTTGGGGTTGACGTTTTTTTTGTAATCAGTGGTTACTTAATAACGCGATTATTGGCTTTAGAGTTCAAAACAAGGTCACATATAAACTTTCGTCAGTTTTATTTGCGTCGCTGTAGAAGATTGCTTCCAGCGCTTATTTTCACTTTAATAATTACAACCCTAGTCGCCCTGGCTCTTTTTACACCCCAGCGTTTAGAGTTATTTGGTGGATCCCTTCTTCATTCAATTATATCAACTTCAAATATATATTTTTTTTTACAAAGTGGCTATTTTGATATTGAATCAAGTCTTAAGCCTTTGATGCATACTTGGTCTTTGGGTGTGGAGGAGCAATTTTATTTAATATGGCCTATTATTTTATTGTGTATTCTTCCCCGTAAATATTCGCCGGTGTTGATTTTTTTTCTTATCAGTCTTTTGAGCTTTTCAATAACGTATTATGTTGCTCACAGCCATTCCACGGCTGCATTTTTTTTAATGCCTTTTAGAATATTCGAATTTTCAATTGGAGCTATTTTAGTATTTGTAGCGGAATTTCGTGTCCCAAAGGTAGCAGCCAATGTTTTGTTTTTGCTAGGTCTTGGATTCATAATATTTTCAGTGTGTTTTTATAATGGCGAAAATCAGTTTATACACATGAGTACTCTTTTTGCATGCAGCGGAGCTGCCCTTTGCATACAAGCTTCCAGGAATGCTTCCTTTGCAGCTATTTTAAAAACGAGACTATTAGTAGGTATTGGGCTTATCAGCTACTCTTTATATCTTATCCATTGGCCAATTATTGTCTTTACTAAATACCAATTGCATGTAGAAAAATTCAGTATCAATGAATCAATACTACTGTTGTTACTTTCTTTTGTAATAGCAATATTGATGTATTATTTTGTTGAAAAGCCTTTTCGAACACCAAAAATTGAAAATCGCAAATTTTTAGTAACAACAGCTTCATTTTTTATTAGTACAGCCTGTCTTGGTGCATTAATCTGGATGATGGATGGTTGGGATTGGAGGCCTTGGATGTCAAATAAGTTGACATTGGAGGCGATAAACAATGGAAAGAATTTGCGATTTCTACCGAGGCAGAATCAATGCATACAAAAAGGATGGGATAAGTGCGACGAATTACAACCCGACAGAGTGAATGGACTCATTATTGGCGATAGTCTTGCAGTTGATGCATTGAATGCCTTCACTGCTATAGCTCCACAACATAATTACGCTTTATCAACCTTTACCGGTTGTCCACCTTACAATCATATCGAAAAGATCGTGAATCCAGGGCATCCCAGGGATCTCATAGTGAAGTGCAAGGTATTAAATAAAAAACGTTATGATGTCAGTTATTTAAAGCAATTTGACTATATTGTAATTAATGCGTTGTTTTCTTGGTATAGTTCAGAACATTTACGCGAATACCTTCGCTTTCTTAAAAAGAACGATATCCATAAAGTGATTGTATTTGGAAACTATTTTTCTGTAAATGAGGAGCTTCCTGAGTTAATCAATAAATTTGGGTTTATACGGGATGATCTTGATAAATTCATTACGGATACCAACGAAGATGATAAAGTCAAAAAATACAGTGAAGAATTAGGTTATTTATTTATCAGTAAAAAAAAGGTGTTTTACAATAATGGTGCCTATGAATTATTCGATAAAAATAAAATCCCTTTCACTTATGATAGGTTTCATCTTTCTTATGAATTTGCTGTTCGATTGGCAGTGCAAGATAAAGATAAAATATTTGGTTTTCTTGCTCTTCAATCACCGATTAACACGGTTCGTCAAAAACATGAGCGCAGCTAAAGTATATTATTAATAATCATGACATAACAGGAGAAAGATTTTGCGACGATTTATGTGTATGTTAGGTATTAATAGGAAAAAACTTCCAATATGTGAACAGCCTAAAAGGATTGAAGAAGAGCAACAATACTTCTTATATCCTTTGGCAGTAGTAGAGGATATAGCGCATTTTAACTCTGTTATTACCGGATACGAACTAGAGCCGGCCCAAACAGCTGAAGCACATCTTGTTAATAACTATACACCAGATAGAGTTGCATTTTCAATTGACGGTTTTTGCATTCCTTGTAATAAGCCTACACAATTTCATATTGATAAACACTGTGGAAGCATAGATCTGGAACACGGTAAATGGCTTCCTAATTTCAGGGAAAGGTTGGTTTGCACGGATTGTCAGTTGAATAATAGACAAAGACTCATTGCGACCTTAGTTAAGCAGGAGTTTGTCAATACAATACCTGCTTATTCAAAAATTTATTTTATGGAACAGGTAACACCAATTTTTACCTGGGCTAAACTAAATTGCACTAATTGCGAAATAAATGGTAGTGAGTATTTAGGATATGAATATGATCCAGGCCAAGTGATAAATGGAGTGCGTCACGAAGATGTGACTAAGCTAAGTTTTGCGGATAACTCTTTAGACTTAATTATAAGTAATGATGTATTTGAGCATGTGCCTGATCCCCTGCAATCCTTTAAGGAGTGTGCTCGCGTCCTGAAATCAGGCGGCAAATTAATAAGTACCTTTCCATTCCATAATGCAGCCACTCAATCTGTTACTCGAGCAAGTTTGAATAATGGCAGGATTGAACATCATTTAGAACCTGTTTTTCATGGTAATCCTGTTTCTGAAGAAGGGTCTTTGGTTTTTACTGATTTTGGATGGGATGTTCTTGACATGATTAAAAATGCTGGTTTTTTTGAAGTCCAATTAGAAATTTATTCCGATGTATTATTAGGTCATTTAGGAGGAGGAGGGCAAATAGTGTTTCGGGCTACAGCTTCCTGAGTACAACTAACAAATTATTAAATAGTATAAGTACGTGTTATAAAAAAGCATACACGTCTCTACATATTAATAAACAGGTTTATCCACAGAAATTGTGGATAAACTATCTTTAGAATGGGGTTGAAAAAAATTCAATACTAAACGCTTGACATATTGAATGTTTTTTCGAGATCATTTACTCTGGTCAATAAATTGGAACAATAATGGTTAGACCACGTATCCGTTATAATTTTAATGAAATCCTCAGAGCAACAAATAGATTCGAACAACTCAGAATCATATTGCAGAATACAAATATTGAGGAAAAAAGACAGTCATTAGAAACATTTATACAAGAAGAAACAGCCTATTTGGAACAATACCCTAATCCAGAAGGGCACTCATCATTATTAAATGATGCAAACCATCACATGGCATTAATAATTCAAAATGAATTGGTTGAATATCATGAAACGTGCGGTTTTTATTCACGTTAGTGGTTCGCGTAGAGTGGAACTGTCTAAAATATTGTGTCACCATCAC
>JBAZRP010000090.1:0-12307 GCA_041662885.1 Legionella sp. | reverse complement strand
CGGGATGACGAGCTCGGGATGACGGGTTCGGGATGACGGGTTCGGGATGACGGGCTCGGGCTGAACGCAGTCCGTCATGCTGAGCCCAGTCCGTCATCCTGAACGCAGTGAAGGATCTCCTGAAACTTGCCCAGTGCCACTTTCGGAGATCCCTCGTTGCACTCGGGATGACGGGCTCGGGATGACGGGTTCGGGATGACGGGCTCGGGATGACGGGTTCTAGTGCTTAATTTAATGGCAGCACCCCGTATGCGCGGGGACGAAACAGTTGGATATTATTTTATTCAAAAATTCTTTAGCCTGACGGCTACGCCCTCCGGCCCCAACCTACTTCTGTGGTTCGCAATCATGTTGAGAAGTTTGGTACTTTTTTAGAAGGTAAAGTTGTGCACGATTATCAAGATTTAATCCGTATTTTTAATAACTGTTTTTATGCTGAATTTAATGTCAAATTGATAAAAGGCGATGATGAGCCTATTTATTTACCTGCTGATGAAAAGTGTTCTCATAACAGTCTGTATTTTGCTCATGGTTTTTTTAGCAGTGCCTTGCATGAATGTTCGCATTGGTTAGTTGCAGGCCATGAACGCCGAAAATTAGTAGATTTTGGTTATTGGTATGTTCCAGACGGTCGCAATCAAGAACAACAAGCACTTTTTCAAAAGGTAGAAGTAAAACCCCAGGCTATGGAATGGATTTTAGCTACAGCCTGTAAGCATCCTTTTCGTTTAAGTATTGATAATTTGAATGGGGAACATTGTGATACAGAAGAATTTAAAACGGCTGTTTATGAACAGGTAGTCCATTATTGCACCCACGGGTTACCTCCAAGGGCGAAAAGGTTGCGAGAGGCTTTAGCTTTGTTTTACGAAAGTTCTTCGGAGTTGTCCGCAAAGGATTTTGACGCATTATGTTAGAGACTGCTTTTTCCTGCCTAGCTTGAGAAGGTGTCCCATTTTTATTTGGGAATCATCTTCGCTATGTTCCCTAAGTCCTTTACCGCTTCAGCAGTTTGGGTAGCAGTTTGGGTTGCTTGTTGTGCGCTAGCAATATTTAACTTTCCTGTATTTAGTAAACTATTTGCGTTTTCAGAAGCTGGAATAGGTTTCATATCTGCCGCTGGTTTGGCTTTGTCAAATTTAATTCCTTGTTCTGTCAATTCCGTTTTAAACCCTTCAGCTTTAGGATTATTTTTAAAAGCATCAGTAACAAATTTATTTATTTGTGGATTTTCCAAAGCTTTATTTGCTAAATCTTTTACAAAAGGAGCTTTCAAAGCAGTATTAACCAGATCCTGGACTCTTTCGTTAGCAACTAGCGCTTTCATATTTTGTTTATCCTGCATGCTCTTATTATCAGGTTTTGATTTGTTGTCATCAAGGTCGAAGACTAACTTCATTAGGAGCCACATGATATTAAAAGCTAATTTGGATTGGTCTTTAGTTTGCTCCTTTGTAGCCTGTGCTTCTTGTGTATCTTTTTGCTTGGCTGCAACATCTGTAGTGCTCGTGGCGCCAGAGGTTGCTGTAGTAGCGGTTTTAGCCGCTTCTTCGGTTACTGAACCTAGAACGTTTGCCATTAATGTGCTCCATAGTATCTCTATGATTAAATATAGCTCATTTGCTAGCATTCAGCAAAGTAAGGAGATTATTCATGGTCTATAGCATCAAGCCAATCGTAGATGACCTCATGTTCTGCTTCTTCGAGTAAGGCAGGCGCATGTCCGGTATTTTCTATAGTAAAAACATCGGTTAATTCATGTATCCTTTGCATCCTACGGATTATTTCTGGAGTTAATAATTCGGAATGTTCTCCGTGAATTACTAGTACCGGACAATGAATTTTGCTCCAGGTTGACCACATATCCACATCATATACGGTTCCTTCGAGTATTTTAGATGGGTGATGGAATAAGTCAGAAAAAAATTGGCTGGTCGATTTTGGGTTTTTTATGCTGGGATCAAACTTGGCTACGAACAGTTTATCGCTACGTTGTACCACACTGTGTTTGGTAAAAGTATCCCATTGTTTGTCTGTTAGATTGCTCCCAAATTCCGCGTGATGCTCTTTGTAATAATCTTTCGCCGCAGCAAAAGATTTAAATTCCGTTTGGCGTTTAGCAAAACCCAGTTTTTTTAAGCCATGAACGGGAATTTGTGGGCCAACATCGTTAAGGATTAATTGACGAATAGGGGAATTGGGCAGGGCTGCTATCATCATGCCGATTATTCCACCCATAGAGGTTCCTATCCAATCAACGTGATTGGAATGAGTTCTGGCTATCAATGCATTCATATCGATTATATATTGTTCGAAATTATAATGTAGGGCATGTTGAAACCAGGAGCTATCGCCTCGTCCGGCAATATCCGGGCAAAAGACATGTCGTCCATGTTCACTAAGATAATGAGCTAAAGCATCGAAATCACGTCCATTGCGGGTATAACCATGGACACAAATAACCGGGGGATGCTCAGAGTTTTGGCTTCCCCATTCGGTATATGCAACATTATGGAATCCTTCAGTTGAGATTCCTAACAAATGATCTTTAATCATTAAGCAAAATCCTTATTAATACCAGTTTCCAGTATAACTGTTTGAGCCGCAGCATCCATCCCCTGAAGCAGGGCCACCACAACCACCACCGGAACATGAATTTGAAGAACAATTACTTAGAAAGAGAGGCAGGGCAATAATAAATACAACTAAGAGTATTTTTTTCATCATGCATCCTTGGTTAATTAAATTACTTTAAAGTCCATATGTTATGATTGTAGACTAGATCCAGAATTTTGCTTTGCTGGACCAATTATAACCATTGTGAGTAGCATTTTATGTTGAATTTTCAAGAAGTTGATGTGCAAACCTTCCTTAAAGAGTATTGGCAGAAAAAACCCCTGGTTTTTCGTAAAGCGATACCGAATTTTGTTAATCCCATTCCACCTGATGAATTAGCAGGATTGGCTTTAGAAGATGATGTTGAGAGTCGCATAGTTATCGAAACACCCGGTGAAAACAAGCAATGGCATTTAAAAAACGGCCCATTTTCTGAAAATGATTTCAAGAAACTCCCTAAAACCAATTGGACCTTATTGGTTCAAGCTGTGGATAGGCTTATTCCGGAAGTATACAACTTATTGGATCATTTTGATTTTATTCCACAATGGCGCATTGATGATGTAATGATCAGTTTTGCTACCTTACATGGTGGGGTGGGGCCGCATTATGACAATTATGATGTATTTTTGTATCAGGCTAAAGGATCGAGAAAATGGTCTTTAACTACCCAAAAGTGCACGGTAGATAATTATTTGCAGGATACCGACCTACGAATAATGAAAGAATTCAACACCGAAGAAGACTATATTCTAGAAGAAGGAGATATGCTGTATCTTCCTCCTCACGTAGGTCATTACGGTATTTCCTTATCTGAAGAATGCCTGACCTATTCTTTTGGTTACAGAAGTTATCAAGGATTAGAGCTTTGGGATAGTCTGGCGGATTATGCTTCAATGAATCAGTGTTTTAGCCAATTATATCAAGACCCCGATTGGTCTTTAGTAAAAAATACTTCTGAGTTACATCCTCAAGCATGGCAACAAGCGCAAAAGCTTTTATTAAAATTGATTCAAGATGAACATTTAATTAAATCATGGTTTGGCAGCTTTGCTACTACTTTAGATAGACAAGCTCATGAGTATTTACCTGAGCCTTTAGATGAAGATAAGGCTAGTTTTCTCCAAGAACTAACAAGTACTACCTGCTTTGAAAGAAACCCCCTCTGCCGCTTTGCCTATGTACATACCGATTCTGAATATAAACTTTATATTAATGGCCAGGATTGGCCTGTGGCAGGAGTGAGCGGTGAGGTAATAAGTTTAGTTGCTAATAATCGGTTAATTAACACGGAAAAACTGAAACAAAGTCTACAAACACCGGCAGATGAAGCATTTATTTATGAACTGTGGAAATTGCAATGGTTAGTTTCTGTGGAAGAGTGAAAGGGAAAATCTACGTCATCTCGAGTGTAAATTACGTCATATACTACGTCATCACGAGCGTAAACTACGTCATATACTACGTCATCCCGAGCGTAAACTACGTCATCCCGAGCGTAGCGAGGGATCTCCTGACTGTGGCACAGCCTCTAACATATCGATTGGTATAAATCTTTCCATGGTCAGATTATATATTTTCATGCTGTTATTGGATCATAACCATATAATTTTCCGAGTGCTTTTTACGTTATTTATTTAAACCGTGCCACAGTCAGGAGATCCCTCGCTACGCTCGGGATGACGTAGTATATGACGTAGTTTACGCTGGGGAAGACGTAGCTGACGTTGGGGATAACGTACCACAGGATAACGTACCTTGGCAGTTACCTTTTTTATACAATTATGATCTAGGAGTTATACTTGAGTCATCATTAGTATCTGTGTTTGGTATTTTTGAAGAATTAGTCTCTCTAGCTTTCACTTTCTGAAGAGCACTCTTATCTAATGGTTCTTTATCTAATTGTTTTTTCTTAGCGGAGACACTTAGTGGCTCCTCGTATTCTAGATTAGAAGATGTATTCAATTTCCCCATCGTTTTTGGAGTACTTATACTGACCTGCGTATCCTCATCCGAAACCTCCTTCTTAAACAATCCAGCAAAAAAATTTCTAAGTCTCGCTACAAAACCAACTTTTTGAATTGGTACATCAGTTGTATGTACCGCATTCAGATCCGAAGGAGTATCATCATATAAAGGGTGATAAAGACTATCTTCACTCTCCACTTTATCTTTTTTTATAAACAGCCCCTTAAAAAAGTTTCTGATAGTTTCTACTACAGTTAGGGTTTCTTTGATGGTTTGTGGGGGTGCGGTCTCTTCAATTCTTGCACTTGGTGTTCTATTTGGCACATTGAAATTTATCATATCATCGATAATGGCGTGCAAATTTTGTTTATTGGTTGCGGAAATCAGAGGATTATCATTAACATTATTTTGAAGCCATCTAAAATTCGAACCATAGCTTATAAAATTAATAAAGTAATCAATCCTATCCTTTTCGGAAAGCTGGTCATTGTTTAATTGGGTGTATAAATACCGCACTAGCGTTTCTGGTGTATATGCCCAGGCTTTTGGTGGTACAAAATCAGGATGTATTTGTAGGTTTTCTAAGAATTTAGAATCTTTGTCAGGAAACATACCTCGGGCTAACTCGTCCATCAGACTTTTAAGCATTGCAAGTTTTTCAGAATATTGAGTAGAATCAGTCTTCATTTGCGTCATGCCATCCTCCTAATTTCACCTACCGCTACCGCTTGGATCACCAAGCGTATTAGCAGATAGTTAAATTATAGGCAATATTTGCAGATTTAGTGCAAAAGATATCAACTATTCTGTAAGATTCGTTCCAATTCTCCATTGGCCTGACGGGAAAAATTAATTAAATCGCTTTCTTCTTCAAAAAATTCAAAGGATTGTATTAAAGTTGCTTCATCGTGTTTTTGAAAAGCGTTAGCCTTACGTTCTATCTCTGCATGTTCGTAACCTAAAAAGGACATGATTTCTTTGGTCATGCTTAAGGACGAGTCGAACAGTTCGCGCTTGAAGTAGTCCACCCCTGCTTTGTGTAGCTCATAAGCATGACGGCGATTTCGAGCACGGGCATAGATTTTCAAGTGAGGGAAGTGGAGCTTGGCAAGTTTTACTATTTCTAAGTTAGCATCGGGATTACCTACTGCTACTATAAGTAATTTTGCATGCTCTATCCCGGCATTTTTTAATAAATCAAAGCGAGAGGCATCGCCAAAATAACCTTTGTAGCCAAATTTTCTTAATAATTCAATTTGCTCTGGATTTTTCTCTAATACCGTAAGTTTAATATTTTCCCCGTTTAATAAACGACCGATTATCTGTCCAAAACGACCATATCCGGCCAGGATAATGCCGTTTTTCGCATTTATTTCATCGTATTGATGAGGCGGTAATAAGCTCATGTATTTAGGTATTATGTAACGTTGATGCAATAACATTAAAAACGGGGTAGCAATCATAGATAAGGCTACCACGAGTGTAAAAAAGTCAGCGGTATCAGGATTTATTACTTTGAAGTTGCTGGCGTAGGTGAAAAGTACAAAGGCAAATTCACCTCCTTGTGATAGGGCGATGGCAAATCCGATGGATTGCAATATGCTTAATTGGCCAAAGCGTCCGAGACCGAATAAGATTAAGGCTTTTATACTAATGAGAACCAAGACAGCAGCTATCAGCAATAAAGCATTATGTTCAAATAAAGAAAAATTCATACCCATGCCAACGGAAATAAAAAACAAGCCTAGTAATAAGCCTTTAAAAGGCTGAATATCTGTTTCGACTGTGTGCTTGTATTCAGAATTGGCTAAAACCACTCCAGATATAAAAGCTCCCAATGCGGGAGATACACCAATGGATTGCATTAACAAGGTTATGCCAACGATTAAAGCTAAAGAAAAGGCTGTAAATACTTCCCGAATATTGCTTCTGGCAATCAGTAGAAATAAATGTCTGGACACATGTCGACCCGTAAAAATAACGATGCCAATAACTGTTGCAACTAATAATGCATGCATCCAAGGGGTCATGCCTAATACAAAAGCAGCCTCATGCTGATTCAAATCAACGCTGCTTGCTTGCTGGCTTAATAGGGGCAAAATAATGAGAATAGGGATAACAGCAATATCCTGAAACAAAAGCACAGCGAAAGAAGTTTCCCCTTCAGCTGTTTTCAGCAGGTTTTTTTCTTGCAACATTTGCAAAACCAAAGCAGTGGAAGATAAAGCCAAGGCCATAGCTACAGCCAAACTTGGCTGCCACGGATATCCTAAGAGCAAGCCAATACCGGTAAAAATAGCCGTAGTAATACTTACTTGAAGGGCGCCTAAGCCAATAATATGCCTCCTAAGCTTCCACAGCATCTGTGGTTCGAGTTCCAAACCAATTAAAAACAACATCATCACCACGCCAAATTCTGCAAAATGCATAATTTGTTGGGAATTACCGATGAGTTTCAAACCATAAGGCCCAATGAGGATACCAACAATAATGTACCCGAGCACGGTACCTAATTTAAAACGCGTAGCGATAGGCACCATAAAACTGGCTGCCGCTAAGAAGATAAAAGTATGGAACAAGTAATGGTCGTTCATACAGCGCCTAGGGAATGTGGACTTTTGAATGGCTGATTATAGGGTTGAATTAGGCTGGTGTAAACAATCAACCTACCTTAGATCTAAATTTGGGGTGGGGCCTGTGAGCACTGTCATTAAGTTAAGGAGTTTATACCATTCCCTACGTCCCGCGGCTTGTCCGCGGGATCCAGCGATCTAGCGAGATTCCTGGATCCCGCGGACAAGCCGCGGGACGTAGGCGTGAGGATTTTTCTTAACTTAATGGCAATGGGGCATGTGAGCATTTGGTACCATTATCCGATCATGGTCACGAAATGTTCTGTGTCCAATTTTGGCTCATTCATAGTATGTTCCAACAGAATCATGTACTATAATAAGATCGTATAGTATGGGATTTTTTGGGCAGATGGACGAACATCAGTTACCAGCTAAGTCAAAGCTGTTCGACCGAATGAAGAAGGGGATTCCGCCTTCTTATTTGCCTTGGATCTTGCTTCCTGTTTTTTTACTCGTTATTTTTTTATGGTTGTTATCCATCCATAAAAACAAAGCCTCCGCAGTCAAACCTTTACCTATTGTCGCAGCAGCTGTCACCACTGGTGATGTGCCGATTTATTTATTTGCTTTAGGCAATGTGACGCCAACTTATACCGTAACCGTTAAAACACAAATTAATGGCCAATTGTTGCAGGTTTTGTTTCAAGAAGGACAGCTGGTTAAAAAAGGTGATTTGTTGGCGCAAATTGACCCACGTCCTTATGAAGCTTTATTAACTCAATACGAAGGGGATTTAAAACGCGATACGGCTTTGTTAGCAAATGCCAATATTGATTTGAAACGCTATCAAACTTTGTGGAAACAAGATTCAATTTCCCAACAAACCTTGGCAACGCAAATGTCCTTGGTGAAACAATACGAAGGTGCAATTGAAATTGATAAAGGCTTGATTCAGGGAACTAAGGTTAATCTCATCTATTGCCGTATTATTTCACCGATAGACGGTCGCATTGGATTACGCTTGGTGGATCCTGGCAATATAGTACAAACTAGTGATCCTAATGGCATAGCTGTAATCAATACGCTTAATCCCATTACAGTAATTTTTACTTTACCCGAAGATTCGGTACCTCAAGTAATGCCGCAAGTTTATAAAAATAAATTGTTATTAGTGGAAGCCTATGACAGACAATTATCGCAATTACTGAGTAAAGGAATTTTATATACCGTAGATAATCAAATTGATACCGCGACGGGTACTTATCGACTGCGAGCGCGTTTTGATAATGAGAATCATAAATTATTTCCTAATCAATTTGTGAATATTAAATTATTAGTCGATACCTTAAGAGATGCGGTCTTAGTGCCAACCAGTGCTATTCAACATACCACTACTGGTGATTTTGTATATCTGGTTAATAAAGATAACACAGTAAGTCTGGTAGCGGTCGTTGTGGGTCCACTTAATGGCGAAGATACAGTGATTAAAAGTGGTGTTAGTCCCGGACAAATGATTGTCATAGCAGGGGCTGATAAATTAAGTAATGGGGTCAAAATAACACAAGTGCCGCAGCAAAAAATAATCGCTGCACATTCAATGTTAGTGCCCTTTTCAACAAGCAATAGTATAGCATGAGTATTTCCGGACCATTTATTGCGCGAGCGATTGCAACTTCCTTGTTGATGTTCGCTATTTTTCTCACAGGCATACTTGCCTATAATTTGTTGCCGGTTTCTTCTTTACCTGATGTTGAATACCCAACCATCCAGGTTGCTACTTTTTATCCTGGCGCAAGTCCTGATGTCATGGCAACTTCTGTGACCGCACCATTAGAACGACAGCTTGGTCAAATGCCGGGTTTGGATCAAATGACTTCCAGTAGCTCAATGGGCTCATCCATTATTACTTTACAATTTAATTTGGATGTAAGTTTGGATGTAGCAGAACAAGAAGTACAGCAATCTATTAATGCTGCCAGCAATTACTTGCCGCTTAATTTGCCCAATCCACCGATTTACAGCAAAGTAAATCCTGCAGATACGCCGATTATTACTTTGGCACTTACTTCTAAAACTATGCCTTTAACGCAAATAGAAGATTATGCCGACACGCGTTTATCACCAAAAATTTCGCAATTACCAGGAGTGGGTTTAGTAAGCATTAGCGGCGGCCAAAGACCGGCGGTTCGCATCCAGGCTAATCCAAATACTATTTCTGCATACGGCTTAACTATGGAAAATGTACGCACAATTGTTGCAAATTCCAATATCAATGCAGCAAAAGGGAATTTTGATGGTCCGCGTTTGTCTTACACCATTAATACCAACGATCAATTACTCAGTGCCGAAGATTATCGTCCTATTATTGTTAATTATGTTAATAATGCTCCCGTACGTTTATCAGATATTGCTCAAGTTTATGATGGTGCTGAGAATAATTTACTCGCTGCCTGGATGGATAAACAACCAGCAGTCATTATGAATATTCAACGTCAGCCGGGCGCCAATGTGATAGAAGTGGCTGACCGAGTAAAAGCCATATTAGAGCAATTAAGACCGGCAATACCCAAGGCCATTGATGTAAAAATTCTAACCGATAGAACGATTAGCATTCGTAGCTCTGTGCATAATGTGCAATTGGAACTATTGTTATCTGTGGCCTTGGTCGTTTTAGTTTTGTTTTTATTTTTACGTAATCTGCCCTCGACACTTATTCCCGCTATTTCTGTACCTTTAGCTCTAATAGGCACTTTAGGTTTAATGTATTTATTAGGCTTTAGTTTAAATAATTTAACTTTAATGGGTTTAACCATAGCGGCAGGATTTGTGGTGGACGATGCCATAGTAATGATAGAAAACATCATTCGCTACTTGGAATTAGGTGAAAATCCAATGGCTGCAGCACATAAAGGTGCTTCGCAAATTGGTTTTACTATTATCTCTTTATCTATTTCCTTAATTGGGGTCTTAATTCCTTTATTATTTATGGGTGATGTAGTCGGTCGATTGTTTCGTGAATTTGCTCTGACTTTAACGATCACCATTTTGATTTCCGCTTTTGTTTCCTTGACCTTAACGCCCATGTTGTGCTCGCGTATTTTACGCTATAAAAATGAGGAAGAAGGCAGCCGATTGGAACACACTTTAGCTAATTTATTGAATAGCCTTATTGCACGCTATAAAGCCTCATTAAATTGGGTTTTAGCACATCAAGCTTTAATTATGCTGTTATTTTTTAGTACGCTGGTAATCAATATTTTTCTGTTATATTGGATTCCCAAAGGATTTTTTCCCACTCAAGATTCGGGAGTCATCCAAGGGATTTCACAAATGGCCGAAAGCGTTTCTTTCCCTGCAATGGCAGATAGGCAACAAGCTTTAGCTGATGTAGTTTTAACTGATCCTGCGGTAGATAATGTTTCGTCGTTCATAGGCATAGATGGAACAAATAAGACTTTAAATAGCGGCCGCATGTTAATTACGCTAAAGCCATTAGAAGAACGTGCAGGAGTCATGGAAGTAATTAATCGCCTGCAAAGTAAGCTGCAACAGGTAGTCGGCGCCACTTTATATATGCAACCAGTACAAGATTTAACTATTGATACTTTAGTAAGTCGCACGCAATTTCAATACAATATTAGTGCACCCGATGGTGAAGAGGTACAGAAATGGTCAAAGATATTCTTAGAGCACATGCGTGCAATGCCCATTCTTCAAGATGTGAATACCGATCAACAAAATCAAGGTTTAGTAACTTATGTGAAGGTAGATAGAGATACTGCCTATCGCTTAGGTATCACCATGCAAATGATAGATGATACTTTATACGATAGTTTTGGCCAAAGACAGATTTCGATTATGTTTACACAGCGCAACCAGTATCGCGTAGTGTTAGAAGTAGATCCGAAATTGCAAAGACCTGCCTTTGCTTTTCAAAATTTATATGTCAATTCTACGATTAATACTGTAGAGGCTGGGACAAAAATGCTAACTACTACCAAAGGATCCGTACCCTTTAGCGCCTTTAGTACGGTTTCGCAAACGCTTGGTCCTTTAGAGATCACGCGCCTGGATCAGTTTCCATCAGCCACTTTATCGTTTAATTTAGCAAATGGCGCTTCATTAGGTGAGGCTATTAATGCAATTGAAGATTTAAAAACCCGTTTGAATATCCCTGACCACGTTCAAGCAATTTTTTTGGGATCCGCCAAAAGCTTTCAAAAATCTCTGGCGAATGAGGGTCTTTTAGTGCTAGCCGCAGTAATAGTTGTCTATATTATTTTAGGTGTTTTATATGAAAGTTATATTCATCCGCTAACGATTATATCTACCTTACCCTCAGCCAGCATGGGAGCGATGTTGGCCTTATATCTTACTGGAAATGATTTAAGCGTGATTGCCCTGATTGCCATTATTTTGTTAATCGGTTTGGTAATGAAAAACGCGATTATGATGATAGATTTTGCTTTGGAGCAGGAGCGTACTTATTTAAAACCACCAAAAGATGCAATTATAGAAGCGGCTTTATTACGTTTTAGACCGATTTTAATGACCACTATGGCATCCATGTTAGGTGCAATTCCTTTAGCCTTTAGTTTTGGAATTGGGGGTGAGTTACGTAGGCCTTTGGGGATAGCTATTATTGGTGGTTTAATTGTAAGTCAGTTACTGACCTTATACACCACTCCAGTTATTTATTTGGAATTTGATAAGTTGAAACGAAAAGTATTTGGGCAGGAGTCATTAGATAAGGCTTATACGTGAATTTATCCTTACTATTCATCAAGCGTCCCATTGGAACGTCGCTTTTGGCAGTGGGATTAGCATTAGCAGGAATGTTGGCGTTTAAACTCTTGCCAGTTGCTCCCTTGCCGCAAATCGATTTTCCAACAATTACCGTACAAACCTCTCTCCCAGGCGCAAGTCCCGAAGTCATGGCAACTTCAGTAGCAACGCCCTTAGAACGACAATTAGGACGTATTGCAGGAATTACCCAGTTAACCTCATCAAGTACCTTAGGTCAAACTTCTATAGTTGTGCAATTTGATTTGTCACGTGATATTGATGGAGCTGCGCGCGATGTGCAAGCGGCGATTAATGCCGCAATGAGTCAATTACCACCAAATTTACCCAATAACCCGACTTACAGA
>JBAZRP010000089.1:0-12511 GCA_041662885.1 Legionella sp. | reverse complement strand
GCGGTTTTGATTCAAGCGCAATTCATTCATTAAAAAACGAACCTTTTCACAATGGCCAGGGTAGCGCATGGTTTTGTAATTCATATAGTCAATTTTATCTTTATATAATTCAGCAAGACTGCCTAAACCACCTGAAGTATTAAATGCTTCATACTTCCTGCCATCAATTTGGATAATTTCTAATCCTTCCAAAGGCGCTGTCATAATTAAATTGCCTGATTCTATGGCATAACATGGATTGCCGTATTCATTAATTAAGCCGTCAGTGGACCAGGTGAGTGAATATTGCAAAGCATTATTGGCGCGTTGCGGTAAGGCACCAACACGTAATTCAGCAAAATGGCAGCGATCAAATTCTTGAATTAAACTATTGGCTGCGATACTGATAAATCCCGGAGCTAAGCCACATTGAGGAACAAAAGCTGTTTTAGCATCTTTGGCAATTTCTTGAACCGCCTTTGTTACTGAAATATCTTCGGTTAAATCAAAATAATGTGCTCCAACTGTTTTTGCAACTTTAGCTACATGAATATTCAAATAGAAGGGTAAGCTTGAGATTATTGCGGTGATACCGTGTTGTTCCAAGTATTTTTGGGTGGATTGTTCGTCTCTAACGTCCAAGGCTACTGTTTGAATTTGAGGTAAGACTTCTAGCAAACGTGTACTATCCGCTCCATTAAAATTAACATCGGCCAGGTACACTTGATAATCCCCACTATCAACTAACATGCAGGCTATCAAACTGCCAATCTTCCCCGCTCCAGCAACCAGAACCTTATACATATTTCCCATCTCCTTGGTAACTTATTAATGCTACACAATATTTAGTTGTTTTAACAGGGCTGCTGGTGAATGTAATTCCGAATCATCGGAGCCGCGGCTCCGATGATTCGTAAGGACGATTTATGAGATTTACCTACCTTTCATATCTGCTAAGGTTCTCAGCGCAGTTTCATATCCCGAGATTTTATGTTGCTCAATAGTTTGTATTGAAAAATCCGAATCCCAGGAATAAGGCTCATCTTGTTGAATTTCACGTATAATTCTTGTGGTGGCAACAATTCCTGGATCGCCCATCATTTGAATATATGCCGGAAATTGTTTGATCTCAGCCACTAATTCCGGATCGCAAAAACTCAAAATCCTTTCCAGTAATTTTTTATAATTACAAACTAATTCTCGTGCATGAATGTCTTTTCTTATTTTTTCGGAAAATAATATTTCATCCTTTCTAGCTAATACTTCTATCATATTCCGGGGTAATGAACGTTTTCTGGAATAGAGTTCAACTATATAAATTTCTTTATTAGTAGACCCGCAAATATCTAAAGTAGCATCAATAGGTGTATTAGTTACTATTCCTCCATCCCAATAATGCTTGTTATCAATAGTCGTCCAGGGAAATCCTGGTGGTAAACTGCCGCTCGCTAGAATATGTTGTGGCGTAATAATATCAGTATAACTATCAAAGGTATCAAATTCTGATGTTTCTACATTAACTGCCATCACTAATAAGCGCACGGGGCTTGATTCTAATTTTTCAAAATCAATATACTTATGCAGTAAATCCAACATAAACGAGGTATCGTAAAAACTCGTCCAATTCACTGGTAATTCTTGCATATCTGTAATCGGCATTAACCATCTTGGATAGAAAAAATTAGGCGAACCAAAAGCTATAGACTGCCATGAGGCCATTAGTCTGCGCGCTTGTTCATCAGGATTTTCTACAGTATATGCTGAAATATCGGACCAAAAAGCATCCAATGCACCTGCTGCATTGCGCGGATTTGCCGCAATGATTGCTGAATTAAAGGCACCGATGGAAATACCTGAAACTATATCTGGATAAATTCCATATTCTTCCATGGCTCTTACAACACCACACTCAAAAGCCCCCAAAGCTCCGCCTCCTTGAAGTGCCAGTATTTTTTGTTTTGCCATGACTTCTAATGAAGACTTTAAATTACACAATTGTTTTTTATAAGGTTTGATATTTACTCTATTTATAATTAATGATTCGGCTGCCTTAATTTCTTCCACGGGTCGTCCTGAAAAAAATCCCCCATGCAGATAACCATTTTTTAAGTACAATAAAGCTATATTTTTGTCATCTAAAGATCCACGCGTCAATTTTTCATCACAATCATCAGTATCACCAATTATGACTATTGAATTATCAAACGCTTGAATGTAAAAATAGGAGGCGGTTATGTAACTTCTGCGCATACCCATCATGTTTTGCGCAGCTAAACGCCCTTGTTTCATAGCATTATCAACCCCGCCATTTCTATGCATTTTTTTGAAAACGGGATCATAAAATTTAGCTACATCACCCGCTGCATATATGTCTTCTATATTGGTACACAAAAATCTATCCACTAGTACGCCATCGTCTACTTTTATACCACTTCCTTTTAGAAAATCGGTATTAGGGACATGATCTTCTGCAATGATGACGCAATCACATTCAATAGTTTTACCGGAACTTGTTTCTACAGCATTAACATGCTGTTTGCCTTTAAATTTTTTGATAGTTTGCTTCAGCAATACCTTTATACCGTGATTCTTCAAAAAAGTAGCAATAGCTTCCGAAGGACTTACATTGAATAAAGTAAATTTTTCCGTGATAATTGTTGATTTTACATTCTTTTTGGATAGTAGTGATGCAATTTCAATCCCTATATAACTGCCACCATAAATGACTATGTGTTTTGCTGCTTCTATCTCTTTTACTATAGGCTCTGCATCCAGAATTGTTCTTAAATAATGAACTCCGGCAAGTTTATTACCAGGAATTTCTACTTTTTTTGGACTACAACCTGTTGCAATCAGCATTTTTTGAAAGGAGATTATGCCAGCGCGGTCGGTTTTAACTGTCTTATTCTTAGGATCTACTGCGGTCACTTTAGTACCACAAATCAATTCAATATTATTTTCTTTATAAAATTCGCGTTGGTATATTTCCATTTGTTCTATTTTGCGACCGCCCAATAGAAAAGAACGCGCTAGTTGAGGGCGGTAATAAGGATGAAAATTTTCCTCTCCAACTATAATAATTCGACCCCGAGCACCATCTCTTCGCAAAGACTCCGCATTAAAGGCACTAGCCAATCCACCGCCCAGGAGTAGATAATCTGTTTCTTTTGTCATTAGCTGAGGTCCCTTTTTCACTAATTTAATAAAGATAATGCTTAATGGGGTCGTTGCTGTCAAGCAAAGCCGTACGTCCTAGCTTGCATCATTGACTCAAGCTACGGCTTGGTTGAGTTTTGGGTTTGGTTGTGATTTAATCTTGCTATGAAACCGATTGTCTTATCCAACCCACTAATTTCCGACTCTTCCAGGCGAATTAGTTATTCAAAATATTTGATAGCCTTCATTGCTGGTTTGCTTGGGCCACTTGGCTTTGCGCCCTTTAATTTACCTGGTTTAAGTCTTTTAAGTCTTGCTATTTTGTTTTCTGAACTCATTCGAGCAAGCCGCAAACAGTGCCTTATCTTGGGCTTAAGCTATGGTTTGGCCTATTTTGGCTTTGGAGTTTCTTGGGTAGCAATCAGTATTCATGATTATGGACATATCAATTATTTTTTATCTGGTTTAATTACCTTGCTTTTTGTATTTTATTTATCCTTGTTTCCTGCAGGCGTTGCTTACAGTTACAGCCTATTTAAGAAACAAACCCATCCGCTTCTTTCCGTAGGACTATTCAGTAGCCTTTGGTGTTTAGGGGAGTTTTTACGCGCACATTTAATGACAGGCTTTCCTTGGCTGCTGCTTGGGACGAGCCAAATCAATAGCCCATTAAAATATTTAGCTCCGATACTTGGCATTTATGGCTTAAGTTTCCTAAGTGCTTTAGCCGCAGGCTTATTGGCTTTGGTGATGAGGCAGCACAGCGCTAAACGCTTTTATTACTTAATAGCTTTTGTCCTAATTCTGATTACCCCCACAACGCTTAAAAATCTACAGTGGACTACACCGCAAACGGAAGCTATCAGCATAGGCGCTGTTCAGGCCAATTTATCCATGCGTGATAAATGGGATGAGACTTTATTTTGGAATTTATTAAAACACTACAACCAAGCAATAGACTCACTTTTGGGCAATAAGCTTATTATCCTACCTGAATCGGCCATCCCCCTACCCTCAAGCTACCTAGAGGATTATCTGAGTGAGTTAGATAAAAAAACCTTAGCCGCCAATAGCGCTTTGCTCTTAGGAATAATCCAACCAACCGATAATAATGAAACGAACTATTACAATTCAATTATTACCTTGGGCCATGCTAAAGGACAACATACAAAACGACAATTAGTTCCTTTTGGCGAATATATTCCACAAGCATTTCTAGCTATAAATCGCTGGCTTAATCTACCTGAGCCTAATGTTGTCCCAGGCCTGCTTGGTAAAAAATTAATCAGCGTTATGCATCATCCAATTGCCAGTTTGATTTGCTATGAAATTGCCTATCCTAAAATTGTTCGTCAGCAAATGCCTAAAGCACAGTGGATAGTTTCTATTAGCGACAATGGCTGGTTTGGTCACTCCTTAGCCAGTTACCAACAACAACAAATGGCACAAATGTTGTCTTTACTCACCGGAAGATATCAAATTCTAGTAAATAATGATGGTCTTAGTTCCGTGATAAATCCTCAGGGCGAAGTAATTGCCGGACTTCCTTCTTTTAGCGCCGGCATATTACGCAGTGAGATTTATCCTGTTACTGGAATGACTCCTTGGATAAAGTGGAGTGACTATCCTATTTTGGGCTTATGTTTGTTGCTGTTGTTTATTATGGTCTGCTTCCAATTCCTGCCCCTAAGCCCACTACAAAACACTATAAAACTCTTTCGTAAGCCTGGCAGTAGATAATGAAAAATACAACAGCCACAAATACAAAAATACTGTGAGTTTTTGAACTTTATCACCTGTAAATTGCCACAAACTACTACTTCTATCATGCTAATTATTCGAAGACGTAAGCCTGTGTCTTGTAAAAAATCTCTTAGGAATGAATTAGTTTAAACATCCAAATCCCGCACACAACGCACTCCAAGCTTAGCATTTTTAAGGCTTAGCGATTGATAATTAGTAGTGCTTGACGCAAAGTATTGCTGCCAAGCACTTGATTGCGGCAAAGTAGTGGATTCGGTAGAGCTCCAATAGTTTCCTAGCAAAGCAATAATATTATCATCTATTAAATTTGATTGAATATTTTGTATGGAAGGACTCATTTGGCTGCCACAATTAATATTCAAATCAATTGCACCATAACCCATCGCACAAATAGCTGGCAAATACCAATCAGAAAATGTACCACTAGAGTAATTCACACAAATACTTGCAGCAGGTGAATCAGTAGGAAGTGCGTTTTTTATAATATAAGTATTACCACTGGGAAGATCAGTTCCATTTATCGGACTATTAGCATTAGTCACTAAACCATTATAAGGATAGGTAGCACAATCCAAGCTAGAATCCCATGCCAAACCGTTGGGATAGGCTGGTGCCTGATCTGCTAGAGCAACAATAGTGCCACCGATACTTTTGCTGGTATCTGCTGTTTCAACTACTGAAAATAAATAACCTTCTTGATAAATACATCCATAACCTAAAACAACAATATTAGATGAAACAGAACTGGCATCTTCCGCAGCAATAGTGATAACTCCTGGAATAGGAGTTATACCAGTGGTACATGCAGATGTTGCTTGTGTGCCAGGACTAATAGTAATAGTGCAGGAGCCACCTGAAGGTAATGAAGTTCCACTGCAGTTATCCTGAGAAACTACAGTACCAGTAGGCCATTGCGGAAAGTAGACGGTTAATTCATTACTTGCTTGCAAACTATTATTACTTACTTTAATTGAACGTGGACTGCCTGAGCTTCCTACCGTAAGAGGTAAACCAGTAACACTAAGTGCTAAATTCGGTGTAACACTTAAAGTGGTACTAGGCTTGGTAACTAACACAGTTAAGGCTGCTGCTTGTCCTGCATATACTGATGCTGAAACTATCGGGGCAATGATATTTTTACCTAGATGCATTCTGCTGCCATCTAAATTAAGTTTTAAACAACAACTTGTTCCAGGATTTAGATCAAAATCTTGAGCACAAACAGTGGGTGTTGCTATACATGTTGAGGGTTCACTAGTTACTTGGCTTACACCGCGTGGTATTCCACCACTTAAGGACATATGTTTTAAGGTTCCCGGAACATAAGCGTCCAGAGCAACTACATAATTAGCAGAGCCACTGCCAGTTTTAGGTAAGGTATTGGTTGCACCCGATTCAAGTGTTACTGTGATTGGTGGAATTCCTGCAATACAGCTTATTGGAACTGATAAAAAAATAATAAATACTATGCGTCCTAACATAAGTTCCATCCCAATAAATTTAAGTTGAATTCCCATAAAGAATAAGTATATAGTCAAATGAAATTTTTTACAGCTTTCATATCAAGGACCAAAATGAAACTAAAAGGCTTGTTACTAATCTGGATTAATTTTTTTACTACCACAGCCTTTAGTTTTGGAGTTGATGTCTGTTTCAACCCCCCTTTTTCTCAAGTCATGATACAAAATTGTCTGGAAACAGTTGAAAGCTGCAGGACTTCTAATTTAGATGCCGCACAACAAGTTACCTGTCGCGCTAATGCCTTAGCCGATGGTTTTAGTGGACTTGCTCCTTCCAATGATATTGTTGGTGCGCGTAGTTTATTGCATTCTGACGCTACCTATCTTATGGCTCAAGTAATTGGTTTTACGCCTTGGCAAGCGTATCAAATGATGATTTATTCAGAATCAACCGATCAAGGAAGTTATACTGCCTTTGATCAAAACGGCCTACAAATTCTGTCTGATTTTCAAATGTCTTTTTGCCGAGCAAATTGGGGTGTTGGCATGCCGCATGATTGTTTAATTATTACACCTTTATTAGATGGCATTTATAAATTTAATTACGATACTGGCGGAATGTTAATTCACTTATATTCGCGTTTTTCACCCAACGCCTTACCTGCTCCACCAGACACACCTTTTCCTGTTGATTACTTCATTTCACCTTATAAAGAGAATGAACTGGTGTTGAACAATCTCAGAGCATGGGTTTATGACGACAGGATTGATGCTTGCTCAGGAGGAATTACAACTGATCCTAGTGATCCTAGTACTGCTTGTGCATCAACATCAAATCTAATAACTAGCCCCTTTTATTTCTTTGCACCAGGATTTTCCCAGTTACCACTACCCTTTGTTTCAGTACTTGGGCAATTAATTATTAATATTATTCCTGGTGGGTCAACCATTTATGCCACTAACGCGAGTTTAGGTCCGTATATTATTCCGCAAGATGTTACCTTTGCTAAAATGGGGATTTTTTTGCATTCTCTTGGCGATAGAATTTCTCATCATATGTGCAGTGATCGCTCCTATTTTTATCCCTTATCTGATGCCAGTGGTAACTATACTAGTTCGTATTCGAAAATTTATTGCGCACAAGGAAGTCATTTTTTGTGGCATGTGTGGGAACAAGGAACAGTACAATCAAATGCCAATCTTAGTTCTGATTTTCAAACACTAAGACCAGCCTTAGAACAAACCTACGATCAATTAGTTGCTTATGCTACGCATTTGAGTATTCCCATCAATCCATTAGCCAATAAAACGACTTTGGTGAATAACTTAATCAATGTCTTACAATTAAGAGATCCGAAACAGCGTTTGAATAATATGGTACTCTTAACCGAGGGCTATGGCGCCCTGCCACTTCCAGGACACGGTTGTGCTGCTAACTATTCTACCTCAACCTGGTTAAGTTTAGCCGGGGCTCCACCCTAGGAAATAACTCTTTTTCATACACAAAAGCAATAATCTATTGCTGGCGAGGACAAGAGGAGTTATCCTTAGACATTTACTGTAATTAAAAATTTGGACTATGGATATTACCTATATACCCCAAGAAGTTGAAGAACAAGCGCAACAATATTGGCTTAAAAAACAATCATTTAATGTCACTGAAGACTTAAATAAAGAAAAGTTTTATTGCTTGTCTATGTTTCCCTATCCCAGTGGTACGCTCCATATGGGACATGTTCGCAATTATACTTTAGGCGACGTAATTTCCCGATATCAACGCGCTTTAGGAAAGAATGTACTCCAGCCTATAGGTTGGGATGCTTTTGGCTTGCCCGCAGAAAATGCCGCAATTAAAAACGGCATCCCCCCTGCCGAGTGGACGCTCAAAAATATTGCAGCAATGAAAGAGCAGTTTTTACGGCTTGGTAATGCTTATGATTGGAAACGCGAACTAACTACCTGAATCCCCATTATTATCGTTGGGAGCAATGGTTTTTTATTCGCCTATTTGAAAAAGGTTTGGCGTATAAGAAAAATGCTGTAGTTAATTGGGATCCTGTCGACCAAACGGTTCTTGCTAATGAACAAGTCGTTGATGGCCGAGGTTGGCGTTCTGGTGCCTTAGTTGAGCGTAAAGAAATATCACAATGGTTTATTAAGATAACTGCTTATGCTGATGAATTACTTAGTTCTTTAGACGAATTGGATGAGTGGCCTTCCCAAGTCAAGCAAATGCAAAGAAATTGGATAGGTCGTTCCGTAGGTACTGATATTTATTTCAATGTAACTAATCACAATAAACGTTTAAAAATTTATACTACTCGCCCGGATACCTTACTGGGGGCAACTTATTTGGCAGTTGCAACGGATCATCCACTAGCAAAAGAAGCTGCGACCAACAATCCTGAAATTCAGGCATTTTTAGATAGTTGCAATGGAACTAAAATTTCTGAAGCCGAACTAGCGACCATGGAAAAACGTGGTATTGCTTCTGGTTTCTTTGCTATTCATCCAGTAACTAATAAAGAGATTCCTATTTGGATTGCCAATTTTGTCCTCATGCAATATGGTTCTGGTGCAGTAATGTCCGTACCTGCGCACGATCAGCGCGATTGGGAATTTGCTAAAAAATACAATTTAGATATTAAACAAGTTATAAAACCAGAAAATGGTGCTAAACATGATTTCGATAAATCAGCATTTACTGGTGAAGGTAGTTTAATTGATTCTGAACAATTCACTGATTTAACCTCTGCTCAAGCTGTTGAAGCAATTACGCAGTTTTTAGAAGAGCAGGATGCGGGTAAAGCAACAATTAATTATCGAATTCGCGATTGGGGTGTTTCCAGACAAAGATATTGGGGTGCACCTATTCCCATGATCTTTTGTGATAACTGCGGCACGGTTCCGGTTCCTGATGAAGATTTACCAGTTACCTTACCGGAGAATGTGGATTTCACCAGTGGTGGCTCACCTTTAGCGCAATGTAAAGAATTCGTGAATGTAAGTTGTCCTAAGTGTGGACAAGACGCGACACGAGAAACAGATACTTTTGATACTTTTGTTGAGTCTTCTTGGTATTACGCCCGTTTTGCCTGTAAAGGACAACAAAATGCGATGTTGGATGATCGTTCCAAATATTGGACCCCAGTGGATCAATACATTGGTGGTATAGAACATGCCGTCATGCACTTATTATACGCGCGTTTTTTTCATAAACTCATGCGCGATGAGGGCTTGGTAAACTCTGATGAACCCTTTAAAGCATTGTTAACTCAAGGTATGGTTCTCAAAGACGGACATAAAATGTCTAAGTCTGTAGGCAATGTCGTCGACCCCAATAATTTAATCAATACTTATGGCGCAGATACTGCCCGCTTGTTTGTCATGTTCGCAGCACCACCAGAACAATCTTTGGAATGGTCTGATACTGCGGTTGAGGGCGCGCATCGTTTTCTAAAACGTGTTTGGGCTTTTGCATACCAACACATGACTATGTTCATTGATGTAAACGACAGTATTTTAAGTGGTAATGGTCAAATGGAGTGGCAGAATGTTGATAGTCGCCTGAAAAAATCACGCCAGGCAGTACATCAAATATTAGCTCAGGCAAATCACGATTACGAACGCAATCAATTCAATACCGTGGTTTCTGGATGCATGAAATTGTTTAACGAAATCTCTGATTATGCCATTGAAACCGATGAAGATAGAGCCTTCATCCATTCAAGCATGAGCATACTTCTAAAGCTATTAGCACCTATAACACCGCATATTTGCCATCATCTTTGGCAACAACTAGGTTTTGAAAAAGCAATTATTGATGCACCTTGGCCTAAGGTTGACAAGAGCGCTTTGAAGACCGATGAAATAGATTTTGTGGTACAAGTAAATGGCAAATTAAGAGCGCAATTTACTGCCAGTGTAGATGCCAGCGAAGAAGAACTCATTGCGCAAGCTACACTACAAGCACAAGACTTTATAGGGACTCTAAGCGTTAAAAAAGCAATAGTGGTAGCACACAGGCAATTAATCAATTTGGTTATTGGCTGATGAAGCGCGCCTTTATACCACTTAGCCTGATACTTCTGCTATCAGCTTGTGGGTTTCACCTACGCGGTATGATTGATATACCGCGCTGGCTCAATAATGTTGCGATTATTTCTCCAAGCCCTAACCCTGCTTTTGTAACCAGGCTACAAAGGCAATTAGAAGCATATAAAATCGATGTAAATCCTGATCCTGGTCAAGCTGATTACTGGATTATTCTAAATCGAATTGAGTTTCGACAACAAATTGTAAGCATTGGTTCCAGCACCAATCCACGTCAATATCAATTAAGTTTATTAGTTGGTTTTACAGTCCAAAAAAGAAATGGCAAAGTGCTACAAGCTGAAAAACAAGTTCAAGTCAGTCGTCAATTTACTTCCAATAATGATAGAATTCTGGGTTCAGATTCTGAAGAAAGTATTATAGTTAATGAAATGCGTCAAGATGCAGTTATCCAAGTTCTAAATCGTTTGGAATTCATACATAATGCAGATTAAACCCCAGGCTTTAGCACAATATATGAAAAGGGAACCACTGCCTTTGTATGTGCTGATTGGTCAGGATCCTTATCTGTTAGATGAATCATTTAGAACGATTAAATCCAGTCTCAAATCTGCAAAGGATTGTGATGAAGCACAAATTACTATCCAAACTGCAGATGATTGGAAGTCCTTAAATGAAAACGCCGATAGTTATTCTTTATTTGCACCCTTTACTTTAATAAACGCAATTTATGATAAAAAAACCCTCGATGCTGCAGGTAAAAAAGCCTTAAACCAATACCTTGATTCTGATAATTCACGCTGTTTTGTAATTCTACGCGCAGCTAATTTGCCAGCAAAACAAATTCAGTGGTTATCCTCCCACGAAAAGGCTCTGATACTGGTTATTTATCCTTTAAACACGGATGCAATGAAACAATGGATTGCCACGCAATTACAACAAGCATCCTTTACTTATGAAGCGGGTATTCCTGATTTGATTCATCAATTCACGCAAGGAAATATGTTAGCTTGCGCCCAAATTATTGAAAAACTCAGCTTAAGTAATGCACCAAATAGTAAAATTACACCTCAAGAGGTTTTAGAGCATGCATCCAATCAATGTTCTCAATCTTTGTATGAACTAGTAGATGCATGTTTATTAGGGCAAGCAGCAAAGGCCATTCAAATTCTCCGACAAACCGCTAATGATAAAACTGAAGCAACCTTGGTTTTATGGATGCTGACTCAAGAACTGCGAACTTTATTGCAATTGCTTAATTCCAATGCTCATATAAAAATCTGGCCGCAACGCGCTAGCATGTATCAGTTATGTTTAAAAAGATTTAATGCATCTAATTTACAAGCCTTAATTTCTTATTGTAAATCTATTGATGAAGCCATTAAATCAGGTGGACATCTGCAGATCTGGAATGCGCTTGAATGTCTTGCTCTCTCGCTATGTTTAGGACAATTGAAAGGTGGAGCATGCTCAGTTTAGCCATTTTTGGAGGCACTTTTGATCCCATACACCAGGGACACTTAAAGATTTGTAATGCCATTGAAAATTATTTTAATTTTGATTCAGTATTTTTTGTCCCTTGTAAAATTCCCTTATTAAAAACTAAAGCTCAGGCGACCAATCAACAAAGAATTGACATGCTGCAACTAGCATTAAGTCCCTATCCAAAATTTCGTTTGGATTTACGTGAACTAGAACGTGAATCACCTTCTTATATGATAGATACCTTAAAAAGCTTTCGAAAAGACTACCCACAAACCTCATTAACTTTAATTATTGGTTATGATGCCTGGTTAACGCTACCGCAATGGCATCAATGGCAATCACTGATTAATTTTGCACATATTTTAGTGGTGACACGTGGCGATAATTCCCAACAAGAGCTTCCTGATGAGCTTAACAAGCTTTTGCGAGCTCATGAAACTCAGGATAAAGCGGCTTTCTTGACGCAGCAAGCGGGTTGTATTATGCACTTTAATGCCGGAGATTATGAAATTTCATCGACTCAGATTCGGGAAGATATTAAGCTTGGGAAGGATGTTGCTGGTTTAGTGCCTGAAGAAATTCGTGCGTATATTATAAGAAATAAGGTTTATTAG
>JBAZRP010000088.1:0-12681 GCA_041662885.1 Legionella sp. | reverse complement strand
ATATCCGGAATTAGAGCATTTACCTGCTTTGGAAGAAAATAAAAATAGTTGGCCGCAAGTTGATGGTAATCCAACAACTATTTTAACTGTAACTAATGTATCTGTTCATTATGCTGCGAAAAAAAGTATATTGAAAAAAAAGCAACAGATAGTTCAAGCAGTGGATTCAATTTCTTTTCGTTTACAAAAAGGTAGAACTTTAGCCTTAGTGGGTGAGTCTGGTTGTGGTAAGACTTCGGTGAGTCGCGCATTATTACGCTTGTTGCCCCAGGTGAGCGGCAGTATTAAGTACCACGACCAGGAAGTTCTGGATTTAAGTGGGTCAGCTTTAAGAGCGTATAGAAAATCAGTACAAATAATTTTTCAAGATCCCTTTTCTTCTATGAATCCACGTATGACCATAGCTGAAATTATCGCAGAAGGCATGCAGGCACAAGGGATGAAGCGCGCGCAGATGTTGGCACGCCAAAAACAATTATTAGAAATGGTAGGATTAGCAAGTACTAGTTTGGATCGGTATCCGCATCAGTTTTCAGGCGGTCAAAGACAAAGAATTTGTATCGCCAGGGCTTTGGCCACTAATCCGGAAATTTTAATTTGTGATGAACCAACTTCCGCCTTGGATGTTTCCGTACAAGCACAGATAGTAAATTTACTTAAAGAATTGCAGCAAGAGCAGGGGATTTCCTATTTGTTTATCACGCATAATATGGGCGTGGTGTCTTATATTGCTGATGAAGTTTTGGTAATGAAAGACGGCAAGGCTGTCGAATTTGGCAGTTGCGAACAGATCTTACATAACCCACAACATGATTATACTAAAAAGTTGCTTTCAGCAGTATTGGTTGCAGTGTAGGTTGGGGAAGTATTTTGTTTACCTACTTCAAGAATTAGCCGACAGGCAGCCAAACTTTTACCCAAGCCACTAGCAGTAAAAAAAGTTTTGTGCTTTCCATTTTCAGACTGTACTTTATTCAGCAAATCTTGAATTTCCTGATAAGATTCTGCTTTAGAAATTGCATTTATTAATTTTTTAGCAGTAAGCACTTTAAGCCTGGTTAATTGTTTATTCCTAAAAAAAGTAGTGGTTAAATTGGGGAAAAATCTACTGGCTCTGTCCAGCCATCCGCGCGATATAATGTATTTTTGTAACTCATGGGCGCAACTTTTACTAATCGTTTCCAGATTAATCGGTCTTTGGATTTTTAATTGTTTTAATTCAGGACTTATAGCTTTTGGCATTACTTTATCTAATTCATTGAGTGTGCTGGTTGTATTTTGAGCAGTGTAGGCTAGGGCCAAGCTATCTATCAATGAAGGATGTGTGGTTAAAAAATCAATATTATGTATGTCTGGACGATTGGATTTTATGAAGAGTAAGGCTTTGGTTGTTTTTACTGTTAGAGGGAAATCCTTTTCTGTTTTCTGAAAAAAATCATCATAACTTTGTTGCGTTTTTAACCAGGTACTTAGACTGATAAAACTATTTCTGCGGGTAGAGTTTTGGTAATAAGTTTCATCATTACGCTCCATTTTTAAGGCCATGCCTATATCAATACAGACTATTTTACCGGCAGGAGTTTTCAAGAAATTTTTGGTAGCAGGTGCGTCGACTACAATTCTGCCGGTTCGGTTGAATAAATGCAATAAAGTCTTGGCAATTTCCTCATCAGAAGCTTGCTCTCCATCAATGTAGGGACAAACCCAGCCTTTCCCTGATGATGTTTGCGTTAAGTAGGCTGGTGGTGTGACATCGGAATTTATTTCGTTCCAAATACGAACGGATCGTTCTGGAGTATCCATCGCACCATCATTATCCTTTTGAATTTTCAATACCGCTGTGCGATCCGAATTATAATAAACTTTATTGAAGGTTCCTTCGTCCAAAAAAATCCATTCAGACATTATATGCTCCGCAGTTTGTTGCATTTAATGCACAGTATCTTTTGTAGATTCTACATTAAATTTGTCTGGAAGGGTATATTATAGTTTCTGCTTTATCGGGTACTGTTTCCGGCTTATTTCGGGCATTTTTAACCTCAGGCTGTTCTCTGATGTGTTCGCTAAAGTCTAAAAGTTCATCTAGGGATTTAAACTCTTTGACGATGACTGAGCTTTTTTCAGTCTCTTTTTTCATTTTAAACTCAATGAGATTGATGGCATTACCTACATCGTGCGCTGCTTTCTTGGTAAGTTGTTCTTCATTATTTAAGATTTTTTCTAAAATTTTAGCAGCGGATTGTTTGTGCTCTTCGTTCGATACTAGTATCTTAAGTTGATCGGTTAAGTCGGCAATACCTTCATCCAGCGCACTTATGAAGGATTTCATTAAGACATTTTTTTTAGGAAAAAATTGTTTTTTTGCTTCGAAAAATTCCCTAAGGACCGTTTTTATGGCCGAAGATTTTGTAGAAGATAATACCTCTGGTAGTTCTAAGCCAAGGTGATTTTCGGCAATTTTGTCATATGAGTAGATTTTGTACGATTGTAATTGCTCGATGGCTTTAGAAATTTGCATACTTGATATATTCGATGTTAATTGCAGTGTTACGCTATTAAATGCCTGGATTGCATTATTTGAGCTTAATGATTCATAACCGATAAGAGGGTGAACGCCACTGACTATTTGTTGTTTGCACTGTTGAATTAAGTTGATTTTTTGCTCAAATACCGCGTGTTTTTTTTGTAATTCATCACGTTTTACGGTCATTTCGTGATATTTGCTGTTGTAACGAATAAATGTATCAAATATTTTAGCATTGGTTAAACCACTGCCTTTAATACGCACTTCGTAGAAATCGTGCATTCCATTATGTGATTTTTGTACTACCAATTGTTGTATTTTGATATTTGGAATGTGCTTTAATTCCTGTTCGAGTTTGGTTTTGGTGGTTGTTAGAAAACTACTGGTTTCCATTATATCTTGATAGCGCATTCTCATCGATTGTTGCGATTTTTGTAAGTTTGCGACTAGTTTGCCAATTGCTTTATGCAAGCTGATAAAGTTTGGGTCATGTTTTATTTTATTTAAATAGTGTTCGAGATCGGCAAATACATAAACGCTGGTATTGTGCGTTTTAATGTATTGGATCTTATTTAATATAGTTGTCCAGGTAGCGGAAACTTCCGTTTTCGGTGAAACGGCATTCAGAGTCCGAGAAAATTCTTCCATATACAAATTATGAACTGCATCTTCTGAGCAGGCTTTTTTCATTGCGGAACTAATATTTAGGGTTTGCGATAAATTATCGAGCATGTTTAAAGTATTTTTTATTAGATTGCGCGTATTTTTTTGTCCCCATGAGAACCAAATGTTCTGTTCCATGCAGACTTTTTGGTAGTGTAATTCTTTATATAATTCTTGGATCAGTTTCGGTTTATCGGCTGGATTGCTGTTGTTAAGAATATCAATTGCCGTTTGAATTTTTAATGCAGCAGTACGCACTGGGGCTCGTTCTATTAACCACAGTAGTCCATGATTTTGTGGCTTAGCCCAGCTAAGACCATGTTCTAAGTTAGTAAGAATGTGGTGAGTAAGATCAGTGAAATAGCTGGTTTTTAAGGTTTTGATTTGTTTTTTATCCGCATCAAGGCCTTTAAAAGTATCGGTAACGCGTAAAAATTCATTGAAGATAGGATGGAGTTGTACCTTTGTGTCCAGTTCATCAATATAATCTGAGAATTTATTAATGAGTAAGCTTACTTTTTCCTGAATTGAAGTATCTGAATAAAAGTTTAGGTATTGTTCTTTATTGCCTATCACTTGGTTGAACTGGTCAGCAAGTAAATCTAATTGATAATGAATGGAATTATCGAAATATTTAGCTGTACTGGTTCGGTCGCCAGAATACTTTATAACTGCGGCAGCGTTATCCAGAGCATAAGCTACCTGAGTTGCAGACAGGGTGTTTTGTTTTTTAGCCTCGCTGGCTTCATTTTCTATATGTAATTTACCAAGTTTTAATTCTTCTAACATGTCTATGTTTTTAAAAATTTGAGTCGCAGAAATATTTTTGTTCGCCTCTAATAAATCCTCATTGTACTCATGCCAAAGATTAAGCGCATCTTGCTTAAAATCAGCTAAAGCCTGATTTAATGCTTCTGTTTCAAAACCACCTTGATCATCTTTTCGAAGAAAAGGATTGATGAAATCTTTATTGGGATCGGATTTTTCTAAGTGTTCTTTCCATAATTCGGTTAATTCTAAAATTAAGTTTTGGCGCTTTTCGATCAAGTTGATTTTTAGGTAGTCACGTGCTTTTTGATCTTCACCTAAATTAATATCTAATAGAGCATGCCATTCATCTAGTTGGTTTAAAATGGTTTGTTCTATATAGGATATTTCTTGCGTATAATAGCGGGCAATACCCCCTTCAGTATCCATTTGTTTTTGTAATTTTTTGATAGCCTCTTCTAATTGTGCCGATTTCAAAAAAGTTAAGGAACCAATATCGTATTGCTGGGTGATGCCGTTTTGATTAAATATTGCTAGATAAGTCCCAACTCTGCCATTACGTGCCGCGCGTCCAAGAATTTGTAAGGAAGCTCTTACGGTGTCTAGATAGCATTGGATTACGAATAAACCGTCGGGATGGTCGGGATCAATATCGGTACCTCGTCCTAAAAGCGAAGTAGAAACGGTAATGACATCTTTATGACCGGCACGTTCCATACATTTATCATAAGTTTCATTATCTTCTTCACCAGTGACCAATTGTACCTTATCACCGTAAATTTCCTGTAATTGTTCAAAGAGTTCATGAGCTTGGGAAATGTCTTTGCACACAAGCAAAGAAGGTTGACCGTCTTTTTTATCAATTTTAGCAATAGAATTTAAAGCGTTGATTATGGCTTTTCTTTGGTCGCCACTGTTTCTTTTCACAGAAGTAGGTCGAACTATGCGTTTGCTTTGTTCATGGGGTGGTATTTTTATCGATGTAAAATCTAATTTGTGCCGCAGCTCGGATAATTCCTCTTTAGTTCCTGCCGATCCTGAAATACCAATGATACGACCTTGCTTGCTGTATTGTGCGATAATATCATTACCTGTGCGGGTATCGGCAATGAGCATTTCCGGATCGATAGGTGCATTTAAATTCTTGGGCGGTTTTCGTAAGAGTGCGTGTAAAAACTGGTGTACTCCATCACTAAAGACAGCGCCATTTTGCGGATTGTTTTGAATCACTGGTATGGCAACATCGTATTTAATTTCCAGGCCGTTTGCATCTTTGCGGGTTTTTTTCTTGATAATGAAGTTTTTTCTTTCTACCAGTTGATGGGCCGCGCATGCTGCATCAATCCATTTACCCAATTTTTTATCAGAAAGAGCTTTGTCGGATAATTGATTTTTTTGATCAGTGGTACTTGCTTTAGCACTTAATAATTTTTTAAGTTCTATGATGTCACGACCTGGGGTCCAGGCATCTTCATCGGTTACGTTTTTAAATTTCGGTAACTCAATGAACTCATTGACTATAGGATAGATCCATTCATACGGATTGCTAAGACCGTCGCCGCCGCCAATGGCACCCACGGTAAAATTAAATTGCGTTCTGTCATCAAGCGTCGGTTGATCGAATTCGTCTATAGTTAAACTTTTGCGGTACGATATGCCATCTTTGTTGGTGAGATCTTCACCTTCAATTTTTGCTCGTGATGTATATAAGGACAAATCAGAAATAGTTGTATAGTTGATACCACCAACTTTATAGGTACCATTTGGTGATTCTTTGCTAATAATAGTTGATTCAATTCCTAAGGCATCGAAAAAATCGTGTGCTTTTGGATAATCTTGATGCACGAGTTTTTGATTAGCAGTAGATACATCGACGGTAATATCGCCTTTGGCCCATTCAAGGACTGAGAGCATGGCTGTAATAATACTTTTACCCTCGCCGGTATTAATTTCCATAATTAAATTATTTGGGTTTTCAAGCGACACGATTAGAGAGAGCATTTGTGTGCTGTAGGGAAATTTACCGGTGGTACGGAAATAGAGTTCGCGTAACACGGCTAATAATTTTAATTGTGTTTCACGCGTTTGCTCACTATTCATAGTGCCTTGGCGTAGGTCATTAATTAAATAATCGCAAAATTCACGTAATTGAGGTCGTGTTGCCTTGATAAGACTTTCGCAATTTTGGCCGCCAATTTTTATTGGATAGTCTTTGCCAATGGCATTAATGAAGGTTAGTTGCTGAGCAATCTTGAATTGCTCATCGGTACTTAAATTGCTAGCGCTTAGAATATCAGAAATAGCAATAACATTAGGTAGTATGCGTTGGGTATCAAATTGTTTGTTGATGATGCGTTCGGATTTACGCATTTCTAAGGGATCTTTATCAAAAGCTTTAATAAATTCTTCTAAAGCTGTTCTACTATCCAGTTTTGCTAAAATGGTTTTTAATTTTGGATAAGGACGATACTGATATAAAGAGGCAATTTTTGGCAGTATCTCTTTATGCTGTACTAGTTTTTGTTTCAGTTGGATTAATTGATCCATAGTGGGTTTAGATCCAGAAATAAATCGGCTCATAATGGTTAGCCACGCTTCCGGATTGTCTTGTGGTATTTCAGCAATGAATTTATTTAAAGCGGCTACATTGTCTCTAGTAGCTGGAATACACATGGGTAACAAAACGAGTAATAAAGAGCCTACTTCTGCTGAGATTTTTGGATATTTTTTAATGGTGGTTACAATATTGTTAATAGTGTCTCTTATTAAACCCTCATTAATTCCGGCTGGAACTTTTTGGATGAATAGAATTACTTTGTCAAATAAAGCTTGAGCTAGATTAGCTTCAAGATTTTGGATATGTTTTAAAGCTATGATATCAGTAAGTGGAAATACTCCTTGACTACTATTTAGATTATAGGCAAAGGTTGCTTGCATTAATGTTCTGTAATCATCAGCGCTTAGGTCTTTTTGCTGGTTAAGCTTTACCAATTGTTCACGAGCTTGTACATGGTTTGCTTTACTTAAGCTATTACTATTTTTTAGAGCCTCTAATATGATGGTTAACTGCTCTTGTATTGGTAGGGCATTTTGTTGTTCTAGTATATTTATGATAGGTAGCAGGTATGGAATATCCGGTTTATAGTTGTCTAAAAGGCTTATTACTGCTCGGTAGCTTTTTTCATTGGTATTCTTTATACGAATTAAGGCATTGAGAAAATCATTGGTGGTATTAAAGCGATCACTAAATTCTGTCAGCGATTCCTTCACACTTCTGGATGTGTCGAGTTTACCTAACTGTGCATAAATATAGTCATTGAAACCAGGTATATTAACCTGCATCCGTTTTAAAGTGTTGTTTAAACTTTTTGTGAAATTATCTTCAAGAGAACTTCTCATGAATATCAGCAGCTTTTTGGTTTTGAGAAATTCAGCCACATCTTCGGGACTAACAGGGCTATTAGGATTTGCATTATGCGCAAGCGTTGTGATCATAGGCGATGCTAGCCCTACAAGTTCAAAACCTAAGACTTTCATACCGATTAATTGAGCCAGTTCTTTTTCAATGGCAGCAAAACTGTCAATTACGCTTAGAACTTCTAAGGGATTTTTATCCACCAGGACATCAAAGTCTTTAATTTGCTTTCTAATGGGCTGGAAGAGCACCAGGATTTTTTGATAAATATCCTCTCCCCAAATCGGGAAATTTAAAACAAGTTTCATATAGGAATTGCTTCTTCCAACCATGACGTCAATATTTCCTGTAGCATTGGTTACTTTCCAGGAAGTTTTAACAATGGAAACCAGGTTGAATAAGGATTCGTTAACTTGTTCTGAACCAAAAGTAGTATTGGGAAAAGCATCGGCTAATTGGGTTGCTAATTCATTTTTAATTGATAAATCACTTTTTTCTGCTACTTGGGTTGTAGAAATTGCGGTAATAAATTCTGCAATTTTTTGCACTGTTGGCACTTCAAACGAACGCTCTAAATTAATTTCTTTTAGTAAACCTAAAATAGTAGTATAGATCTTTGGATTGTTATTATTTAAGTCTTGCAATTGATTAAACAGTGCTAATATAGGCAAGTTATCAATTTGATCGATGTTTTTGCAATCCTCCGGCCTAAGTAGTAGTTGTGCCAGAGTTATAAAATCAGTATTTAGTGGCTGATTATTGGTTCGCTCTTTGATTTTGTTACAGAGGGTATTTAAAAAATTTATTTGTCCAGTCAATAGTTCTGAGTTGAGACCCTGAACTAGTAGTATGTTTTCTAAAATATGATGTGCTGCTGGTATATTATTAATAAAATGCGGTATGAATTGCATTAAAAGCTGCAGATTCTCCGGCATTTTTTCTAGTATCAATGGTGTATTAATATAGCGGATTATAAATCGCAGATCCTCTAAACTTAAGGTGTTTGCTTGTGGGAATAATTTTATGAGATCGGACAGTGCATCTATAAGAACCGGTGCAATTTTAGTAGATTTCAGTTCTTTTATAAGTTTTTTGGTAATTGGTTCAGGGTTGCTTACTTCTTCAGTTCCATTGCTGCAGACGGCTACCAAACCAAGAATTGCTGATTTTTGCTGTTCTGATAAATCAGTATCTTGTTCGACTTCTGCTTTAATTTTTCGAAAGACAGAAATTGGGTAGGGATTATTTTGTTTTGCAAGATAGCGATAAAAACTTTTACTTGTCTCTGCGGCATTATAAGTGGCATTTTTCGGATTCATCACATCCATCAAACCTGTAGGATTTAATGGTGGGCTATATAAATCAGCATCAGCTACTTGAGATGCCTGGGTAGAGGTAAGTTGCATTTCTTCAGAGGCTATGTAGTAGCCATTAAAGTGCATGGCATGGTAAGCACCAGTACTGCTAAAATCCAAACCATTCAGGCAGGTGAGTTGATCGTCGACGTCATTGGCATTTTGTAGAATATATAAAGCACGTTCCAAGGCAGGTTTCATATGACCGATGTTGGTAAAGGGGCAGATGGTAGTTAGATTTGCTAATGGAATTGCCTTTACTGAGATAAGAAAATGACTAAATGCAGCGAAGAGTTCATTAAAATCTACGCGATTTCCTTTATCTTTATGTTGTTGAACAATAGATTCCCACCATATTTTTTCTTCAGTGGATAGTTTTATTAAATCTTTGAGGTTATCGATACCTGGTTGACTCACTACTTGAAGGTAATTGTTGGCATCGCCTAAAAACAATTGGTTAAATTCGGTATATAAACCTTGGTCCTTTAAATCTTTCATTTGTTGAAAGAAATAGGCAAGTCCAGTAACTCCTTGATTAAGAAGTATAGAGCTTAAGCCTTGTTGTTCGACAGAGGCCCATTCGGTTTTACTAATTAAAGCCTCTAAACCGGGAATTTGTGGTCCTAATTCTTTGATGAAGTACAGTAAAGCTTGTTTGCTTTTCTTTTTATCGGTTCCTGTTAATAAACTGATTTGCTCTTTATATTTTTTAATATCATGATAGCTTTTTTGGGCGTCAGATAAGTTTTCTGTAGCTATATTCCAAAGATAATCTTTATCTATTTCATCGTCTTCACTATTTATTTTCGATAAAACTAATTGATTATACGATCCTGTTGCCAAGGGCTCTGGTTCTCTTAATTGAATAGTTAAAGGTGTACTTGGGTGTTGGTAGGCGGTATTTTTAGAAAAATCCAACACATGGTGATTATCTGGGATTTCAAGTAAGAGAAATCCCGAAGGCAGTTTATCATTGTCAGGAATTAAACCGTAAGAAAATTCTGCTTGATGCAGAATTATTTGTTCCATGGCGGCTCTACTTACATCAGTGATAGTATGCAGATGGTTTTTAATAAGATGCGCATTTGGTCCAACCAAGTTTTGCCATACTTGTTTTAAATTAACTTTTTTAGATCCTAAGGCTTCGTTAAAGGCGATTAATTTGGCATCGGTTTCTATATTTGCTGCATTAATTAAATCGCTTACTTCAAATTTGGGTGATACATTTACTTTTTCGCTAGTTTGTTCTTTTTTTTGTTTGCGTCTTCTTTTTTCTTCCGTGGGCTCTTCTTCTTGTTGCTGCTGTTGTTGTTGCTGTTGCTGCATTTGTAAGCCCAAGCCATTATCTTGTTCCATTACAAAATCGATTTTAGCTTTACGTAACATTCCTTTTCTTTGCTTGGCATCGGTAGTGATAGCTTTTAATGTGGTATTGCTCGCAAAATGTCTATGGTCAGCCGCATGCTGAATATCGTGTATTATTTGATTTTGTTTGGCATTATCTGGGATTACGAGCTTATAAACGGGCAGGGTATCACTGGTGTATAAGTAATAAATTAAATCTTTTAATTCAGCGTCACTAATTTGGCTAATAGTAAGGGGTATGACTAAGCTTGTGTTAGTTAAAGGTTTTTTCAGGAACTCAATAAAGCGATTAAGTTCCTGTTCCCTAGGGCCTTCTGTAGTTAAAAATTTTATTGTCATGTAGAACCCGTATGTGCATAATTAAAGACTTTTGTGCCTTATTATACATCATCTGGCTTATTTGTGTGACATTATATGGTTAATAATTTTATCTAAATCGATTTGCACAGACTCAGCATCAGTTCTTGCTTTGTACTCGACAGCATTATTTTCTAAGTTTCTATCGCTAATTACTAAACGATGAGGAATGCCTATTAAATCATGGTCTGCAAACAAAACGCCAGGCCTTTCTTGGCGGTCATCGATCAATACATCCACACCTAACTTTATGAATTCTTTGTATAAAGCGTCAGCTTGCTCTTGTACCGCGGGCGATTTATGGCCATTAATAGGAATTATTACCACTTCGAAAGGGGCTATGGCTTGGGGCCAAATAATGCCTCGTGCGTCATGATGTTGTTCTATAGCTGCGGCTACAACACGGCTTATGCCTAGACCGTAACAGCCCATGAGCATGGTTTGTAACTGACCTGCTTCATTAATTACTTGGGCATTCATAGCTTGGGCGTATTTTGAACCTAATTGAAATACATGGCCTACTTCAATCCCACGACAGGAATGGAGCCTGCCTTTGCCATCTGGGCTTATGTCGCCTTGTTTGACCTTGCGTAAATCGTAGCCTTCTTCCTGGTATTTAGCATCTCTTTGCCAGGAGGCAGAAACGAAGTGTTTGTCTGCTTGATTAGCTCCGCAAATGAAGGCATCCATCGCTAAAGCTTGGTGATCCACGATTATTGGGATGTCTAAATCGATTGGTCCTAGCGAGCCAATAGGAGCTTTTAGGGTTTTTAAGATGAGCTCTTCGGTGATTAGCTGTAAAGGACTGTCAATTAATGGATGTTTAATCGCTTTAATTTCATTGAGTTCATCATCGCCTCGCAAGACTAAGGCGACCATAGGGTCTTGTTTTCCTTTAACTATTAGAGTTTTTACTGTTTGACTGGCGTCCACTTTAAGAAATGCGGCTACTTCATCAATGGTTTTTTGATTAGGAGTATCAATTAATTGCATGGATTCTGCTGCAGCAGTGTTGGATTTATTGGGTTTTAAGCTGGTTGCTTGTTCCACATTGGCAGCATAGTCACTGGCATCACTATAAAAAATTAAGTCTTCACCTGAATCGGCTAATACTTGGAATTCATGGGAGGCAAAACCGCCTATGGCTCCGGTATCGGCTTCAACTGCCCGGTATTTAAGCCCCATTCTGTCAAAAATCTGGCAATAAGTTTGGTACATGGTGTTATAAGTGCTTTGTAGGCTTTCAAGACTTAAATGAAAGGAATAGGCATCTTTCATAATAAATTCACGAGCACGCATGACGCCAAATCGTGGTCTGATTTCATCACGGAATTTGGTTTGAATTTGATAAAAATTGGCTGGCAATTGTTTGTAGGATTGCAATTCAGTACGCATTAAATCAGTGATGACTTCTTCATGAGTGGGGCCAAAGCAATAATCACGATTATTGGAATCTTTCATAGTTAAAAGTTGGCCGCCGAAGGTTTCCCAACGACCAGTTTCTTGCCAGAGTTCAGCGGGTTGAACCGCTGGCATGAGCACTTCTATCGCATTCGCTTTATTCATTTCTTCACGAACGATCTGCTCTACTTTGCGCAATACTTTAAGTCCTAGCGGCATCCAGGTATATAAGCCTGACCCTAATTTACGGATCATTCCTGCTCTTAACATTAATTGATGCGAAACAATTTCCGCATCATTAGGAGTTTCTTTGAGAGTGGATATAAACCATTGTGACGCACGCATTTCTGCTCCAAATACTGGGTAAAAGCCAGATTATATGCGAAAATTTGGTGGGTTGATAGAGTATGTTTATGTGATCTTGGCATCCTTAAGCAATTTATCTAAAGTAGCAGCCAATTGTTCATTTCCTTCAGGATCAAGCTGCCTTAATTCTTTAGCATAATTATTATAATGAACAATACCACTATGAACATCATAAACAGTTCCAGCCATAGCAATTTCATTTGCATCTATCATGTTGCGTAGAATAGGGCTGCGTCGGTAAATTTCACTTAAGGTATTAGCGACATTTAATTTAGTAACATGCTTTACGAAGCTTAGATTGTTGCCATCGCGCTCTTCTTCAGTGCTGGTTTCTGCGTGAATAGCAGGTTTTATTTTAGCCAGCAATTCAGTGATATGGCCTTTTTCTATTCCATTACAGGCAGACATAATTGCTCCACAACCAGAATGACCCAGTACTAATATGAGCTTGGTACCAACTACACTAC
>JBAZRP010000087.1:0-12721 GCA_041662885.1 Legionella sp. | reverse complement strand
CTCCTGAATGTGGCACGGTTTAAATAAATAAATAAAAAAACACACGAAAAATTATGTGGTTATGAATAAATAACGGCATGAAAATATCTAATCCAACCATTGAGTCATTATTAGAGCTCATTGAAGCCCAAGCAGTGCTAATAAATCAGTATGTTAGAGGCTGTGCCACATTCAGGAGATCCCTCGCTATGCTCGGGATGACGTATCTATTGCTCGGGATGACGTATCTATTGCTCGGGATGACGTATCTATTAAAGAAACATTATCATCATTGATAAATAAGCAATAAATAATTATTTTGTAAAATAATAGTCAAGGACAGATAAATTGTCTATTTTTTGCTCAATGCCGCCTATAATTAATGTTGAAGGAAGTTGTCATTCAGATGTATCAACCAAAACACTGATGCATATAGCTCATGGAGGGTCTAATCATGAAAAATTCACATAAAGTTAAAGTACTCGAAGATGAAAGCTTTAATAGTGTAACCGGGGGATTAGTGACTCCTGGTACTACTCTGGGTAGTTTACTTGGCTGCTTAGATCAACGACTAGTAGCTTCACCTTTACCTGTACTGAGTCAAGTAGGAGCACGACTTAATGTTGTGATTAGTAAAATACCAACAAACATTAAAAACATCCCGTTACCAAGTTTTCCAATACCGCACTAAAATAAAACAGTCAATTCCGTTAATGCCTGTCGATTAAAATCAATGAGGGTCAAGATGACCCTCATTGATTCAATTCAATACTTCAAACACCAACTATGATGGCACTCCTTGATACCGAGTTTGATTATTTTTAAGGTCTACAGCAGCCCGTTTTATTCTAAATTCCCAGGTACTTGCCAGGCATGAGCCTAATAGATTGACTAAAGCTTAAAATTGTAATTTAATAAATTAACACCATGACAAGATGTTAAGACAAGGACGCATTGTTTATGCGATATGTATTAAATTTGCATTAAGGTGGTATGTATGAATGAAAAAATCGAAATAGGAAATTTTATAAATAAATGTCGGTTTTTAGCACGAAATGGATTAGTTGATGGTAGAAAATCTATTATTCCAGAAATTAAATTCATAGCTATTCCCTTTGGCACGTTTGTCGGAACTCCCAACAATCCCGCTATATTTGTAACTCAAAGAACGTATAAATTATACAGCAACATACCAAGCCTCGTTGATTTAAATATCGTTGAAGACGCAACAATTCTTATCAAAGAACAATTTATACAAAACAATCATAGTATTGCATTACTGGGGGTAATTGCACATGAAATGGGGCATGCCTTTAATGTCACGTCCAATTTATACCCAAACACTGAAGAGAATGCTTGTATCTTTGAAATTGGCACTTTGCTTCGTTTATACAGAGAAGATAGTTGGTTTATGAATATTCGATTATCTAAAGAAAATCTAACGGAATATTTTAAATCAAGGATAAGCAATTATACCAAAACCACATCCAATCGCATTCTTGTGAAGTTAGTTGAATACATACTAAACCCTGCCTCTGATTTTATGTTTTCGCCTTTTATGCCTAAAACAAAATCCAGCTCTACCTTATTTGCTAACACACCATCACCCAAAACTCAGACCCTTTTTTTGGCAGAAACTGGTGACACACCAGCGAGCAACATCAGTAAATTGTAATATCAGAATATCCTTATAGATCTAATCGAAGCTCCTATCTCCCTCCAGGCGAAGGGGCTTACCATTAAGTGAAGGCCTTGGCCCAACCAATAAATGAACTATTGCATATAATTTATACACTATTGACCAAACCAATGCTTGCATGCATAATATATGACCATTGAATCAACTTAACACCCATATTCTGGAAGCTCTATCTTGTACTCTAATAATGAAAAACCCATAAAATCAAAGCGTAAAGAAAAAGCACCCTTTTCAAAAAATGACATTGTCTTTTCGCAAGGGGATGAAACTTGTAATTTTTCTGGAAAAAAGGTCAACCAAATTACAATCGCTCCACACAAACGAGATGCGTTTTTTAGAAAACACCCTAATTTATTAAATTTATTAAAACGGGAAGGCGCTAATCCATTAATACAAGAGCCACAAAAAAATAATGATGTAAACGGAGAGTTTTTTATTACCCCTGAAGCAACGGCGTTATTAATAGAACGCATGTTTCGCCAGGAAAAAAACCGAATCCTACCTGCTGGGGAACAATTCAACACCAAAAATATTTTTATCATTGATAATAATACCGAACTCTTAGAGAAAATACTTACGGAATTAATTATTAAAGACAATGAAGACGCTAAATTTATTTATGTAGATAAAGTTCATGCAAGCCTGCTTTATATGCGTCAAATCAAAAACACCATGTATTGCTATATTCTTGATAGTGAATTTAGTGTGGCTTATCATTTTTCTGATGCACTAAAAAAAATATACCCTAATGCACTACTTACCGAATCCGATTTCACCTTATTAAAAGACTATTACAGCTGCTTTACCTTTGCACTAAAATCACTCAGATATTTTGTCAAACACGGTCATGAATTTTTTCCCTTGATTATTAAGGGACTAAATGATGAAAATCATCGAGACAAAATGATGAAAATCGAAAATCCTGACTCAAACAATTATTTAGAATTAAAAGAACTACCGCCAGCATTATTAAAATTGTATCAAGGTAGTGTTCAATTCTCTGAAGAGATCTTAAATACAATAGTCAGTGTTAAGAAAAAACAAACACTAAAAGACTATTACCAAGAGTACGCCTTTGCAGTTAACGACAAACAAAACTACAATAGTGCCGCCCTTCTTAAAAAATATCATTATTTTGAAATACTCGCTAATTATTTGGCCAAATGCCTACTTCAAAACGACAAGAAAGCTCCTGAAAACAACAAGATAGATCCTGAAAAAATAGAGGATTTACCTTTAAGTCTTCATAAACGAATTCTTAAGTTCAGTGATACACCCAGGATGCAATTAAAAAATGCAACAATACCTCCGGTTGACAAATATCTAGGGATACAAGAAATCCTCGACAGTCATAAAGACGTATTAAGCCCTTATGAAAAGTCCTTAATACAGCCCATTGAGGAGAAGTTTCCAAATTTCAAAAACTCCTACTATCAACTAAAAAACACCCATAAAAAAAATTCGGATGCAAGCAATAAGATTATCACTCTTTTACTCATCGCCGCTTTTGTTGAAATCCAAGACATAGGACATATAAAACTCTATTTGGAATTCGCTCAAAAATTAATTGTATTATTCGGTAACTATACCTATGTACTCGACTATTTTAGAAAACACGCAAGCTGCGACACCCAAAAGCCTCTCCATGCCCTGTGTTTGTTTGAAATGCCTAAAGAATCCCTATCCAACAAGGAATACTGGATAAAACTGGTACTCAATTTTGGTCCTAATGCCACAAAATACCTTGCTGATTCGGCACAAATAAATCAATTACTAAAAAATGATAACTTCAGCCTAAAAAAACTGGGACTTACTTCTGAGCTGGATCGTGTCGCGCTTATTGCAGCGCATGTACGCTATCAACGAGGCAAGGAACACCCCCAACTGGCTTTATTAGCTTTGCAGTTCAATGTCCCAGAAGAAGTATTTGAAAAATGCCTGGACCTCACCCAAAATCAAGCAAAATCATTTGATTACTTACCTGATATCACCATACATGGTGCAACTTTGAACAGTCGATTCAATCAATACATTTTTAGTAAACTACCCGCAGGTGATCTTGATGGCCTTTTTCTTGGTGAATACACATCCTGTTGTCAATCATTTGGAAAATCAGCCGAATCGGCTATCGTGAATGGCATGACCTCTCTTTACTCTGGATTTTATGTAGTGAGGCGTAATGACAAAATTATTGCTCAATCCTGGGTTTGGATAACAGAAGATGGCGAAGTGGTTTTTGACTCCTGGGAATTCATTAACAAACACGAAGGGCATATCTATAAACCCTTTATTCTTAAAGCTGCGGAACAATTGATAGATTATGGCTTTAGTAGAGTGCTCATAGGTGTGGGTGGTAAAACACCCAAAATGGGCTTGGAAGTTACCGAAGATAAGGCCCAACGTCCTCCACACAATACAGGTTATTCTGATGCAAGCCATCAATTCATAATTAAAGACAACTCTGAACGCTCTCCCTTTACCGAATTTGCAAAAAAGCACAGCTCCTATGCATCCTGGGTAAGCGAAGATTTAGATAATGATGCTATCTTAGAAAAAATATCAGAACTTATTGTTGCAAACCAGCTTTCTTTTGCTAACTTCATCAATCTGATACGTTTCTTTCATATCTACCAACACAAAATTTTATTCCATACCAGCCAGGCTCATAAAACGCTTTTTCAAAACGCTATAGCTGCATACCGCCACTTAATGACTCCATTATATAAAATAATCATTGAAGAAGATGTTACTGTTCTTGATCTGCTTATATCCTATAGCGATAATTCTCTATTAAACAATCTGATATGTCAGATTAATGAGTCCGAACTTTCAATCAATACCTTAATGCACAGAGCTGTAGCGCATAATGCGATCCAAATACTTACCTATTTGTATTCAATTCATCCTCAAGCAGAAAACACCGATGCAATTGCTGCGATAAGTAATAATACTTATCCTTCGCTGTTATTTACAGCGGTACAAAATAATGCACAAGCATGCGCTTTCTTTATTTTGTCCAAAATCACCAGAGAACAACTAATTATTTTAATACAACAAAAAAATCAACAAAATAAAAGTATTCTACATTATTTAGCCATCAATAATGCTGTAGCAATTTTTAATAAGATAGTGCAGCAGTGCGCTACACCCAATGCCGCTCGTTTAATAGTACCTGAAAATGATAGCCCTATTGATTTTATAAAAACTGCATTATATACCAACTCACTCGATTTTTGCCGTGTGTACAAAAAATCCTTACCTGATATCCCTATCCCTGTTCCTCCTGATTTAATTATGAGCGCCATCGATGCATATCCCCATAAACAAAATCTCGAAACGTTTACTTGGCTTAAAGAGCAATTCGAAAATAAAAATGATTGGTTCGAATATTTGCAAACAAAAGACAAAGATAATCAAAGCGTTATGTATAGAGTACTGCACAGAGGGTACTTTTATCTAGCACTACACCTATTAAAAGATTTTGATGATTTGGAAATTAATACAAAAATTCATGACTTATTATTGGGCATAAATGAAAAATCATGGTTTCCCATTGAAGCACTTAAACACTGTCCATTAGATCAACCACAAGCAATGCATGCTTTTTTCACTAAAATGTTACAGGTATACGACCGCCAACCAGATCAACTAATTGAACTTTTTTGTAAAGGTAACTACGCAGCTTTTCAAGCCATTATTGCATCACAAAATATTGAATTGTTTCATACAGTATTGAAAAAATTGTGTTACAAAACCAATAGTCATTCTCTTTTTTATAACACCAAACAAAAAACTGATACTATTCTAAATGCCATGATCGAAGTATTTAATCAATCAAATATAAGCACAAGAATTATCCCGCTAAACGTCCTAATTCAATTTATAAACGCATTATTTAGTTACTGCTCAGAAGCTGATAAAGAAGAATTACTACTGCAGCTGAATTATGAATTAATCACTGGTGACGTACTAGAATACTTGTTGGAAAATAACGGTACCAAGAACAACCGCGCATTTCTAGCCAATTGGGCGCGACTGGACAATGATTCCATTTTGAGCGCCATTTTAAAACAAACAAAAAACCGGGATGTAAAATTCTACCAAGTACTTTTTAAGTTCTATGTAGCCCAGCATTCAAAGAACACTATTCAAGAATTTTTATTAAACCAATGGGATAATTTAATCTCCGTGGGAACTATATATAAAAACCCATTTTTGCTCCGGGTGCTATATACATTATTTGAAGAAAAACAAGATATTCTAGGACAACTATTGACAGCAAATCTTCAAAAAGATTTGTCGACCCCTCATGATTTATATCGAAATTTTAATCTCTATCTTACTAAATGGATTAAAACGCCAACAAAAGCCTCGCAAAACAACATGAGTGCACTGTTATGGGGACTGTTGATACAAATAATGATTCTGTATAATAAAGGTGGAAATCGCCTATTTAGCCACCTAATCATGGATCTTCTTATCCCAATGATAAAAGTAATACAAACCAATAATTCAGATGCCTTTTGTGTATTCAAACTTGAACATTCGACTGACTTGGCTATTCTTACTTATTACCTACAACAAGACCAATTAGACGTTGAAAGAGTAAGCCACGCAATCAAATTAATACTTATCAATTGCACTCATGAACAACGCCTTGAATTAATTGCCACCTACCATAAAAAGTTATCCGGACGCTTTAAGGAAGCTATCATGCAGGAACTTGAAAGCTATGTTGCTGCCTTAGAAAAGCTGGACATCCTTTTGGAACTAAAATCAGATCTTACGGTACTTAATGAAACGAAAAAAACCGCTAGATTTTTTCCAAAAATCTCCCGCGAACACAAAGAACTGGCCAATTTATTAAAACCCTTTGATGCAAATAAAGTAGCCTATGTTACTTCCGAAGAAAAATGGCTTTATATCACCACTGAAGAAATCAACACTGCCTGGGAAAAAATACTTACTATTTTAAATACAAAAATCCCAAAAAATAATTTATCAAGCCCTGCTCCAGCTGAATTTTTGGGAATGGTATTAAAATACCAGCAGAAAATGAGTGCGCTAGAGGAGCCAGACGCATTGGAAAGAACGAATCATCCAGCGTCTATGTCTTTTTAAAATAATTTGCCTGGCCCTGCCAGGCAGACCCATGCTCATTGATTTTGTTATGGGCTATTGACCTATGAACACTATTCCGTCACTCTTGTTGAATATAAAGAGGAATAAGTATGATTATCGCTTGTTGCATGAACGGCACCTTTAAGCTTGAAAATATTACTGAAAGTAACAAAAATTTATTAACCCAAGCCATTTGGGTTGATCTGATTAATCCAACTATGGAAGAAGAGTTGTTGGTTGAACACAGTTTGAACTTTAATATCCCAACCATTGATGAAATGCGGGAAATTGAGTTATCCAGTCGTTTATATAAAGAAAATGACAGTCTCTTTATGACTGCCACCATGATAGCTCAAGCTGAGTCCCTCACCCCCAAGCAAGATGCAGTGACTTTCATACTTACACCCAAGCAACTGATTTCAATTCGTTATATTGAACCGCAGGCATTTAGCCTATTTATACTCAGACTTAATAAATTGCACACTACAAATGCCGCAACATTTTTTATAGAGTTGTTAGACGCAACCATCGATAGATTAGCTGATATTTTGGAAATACTAAGCCATCAATCAGAAATCTCGGCAAAGACCATATTTCAACCGCAAAACTCCCACAATATTGATTATAAGGGTCTGCTACGGCAGCTTGGTTTGATTGGCGGGCTTAATTCTAAAATAGTAGAAAGTTTGGTATCCTTCGATAGACTCATTCATTTTTGTGCGCAATCATTAAACGGTACCCTTGACCCGCAGGATCACCAACGTTTGCATAGTTTAAATAAGGATATTAATTCACTCAATGATCATTCCAGTTTTATATCAAGCAAAATCAGCTACTTATCGGAAGCAACATTGGGAATGGTACAAATTGAGCAAAATTCAATCATTAAAATATTTTCTGTAGCAGCAGTAATCTTTTTACCCCCTACTCTGATTGCCAGTATTTATGGTATGAATTTTCATTTTATGCCCGAACTGTCGTGGAAATATGGTTATTTTGTGGCAATAGGACTTATGCTGTTTTCATCCTGGCTGCCGTATAAATATTTTAAATATCGAAAATGGCTTTAGAACATGAATTATAAATAAACCCTAGGGCGTGTTTACAATTCAATTTTCTACGTCCCGCGGCTTGTCCGCGGGATCCAGTCGGTTCTGGATTTAGGCAACAAGACTTTGCTTTATTCAAAATCTCTGGATCCCGCGGACAAGCCGCGGGACGTAGGCCTCAGGGATCTTCAGGACGTAGGCCTCAGGGATCTTCAGGACGTAGGCTCTGAAAAAATGAATTATAAATAAACCCTAATACATTAGAATCTATTATGGTATTATGCTTCGATATTTATTAACTGATTCTATATATGTACTTTCTAGGCGAGCTATACGATCCATTAACAAATGAAATAACTGAATCTGAGAGTTATTCAGATTTCATTAACGAAATTCAACAAGTTGCCATTCTTGAGTTTGATGAGAATACACGGCCTAATATTGAACATGCTTATTTATGGATAAAATTAGCTGTTTCAGACTCCAAAGAAGAACTTTCTAATATTAAAGTGCCTTATTTTCGATTAAATAAGATGCTCATTCAAAGCGCGTGTACCGAGCGACTAAATCCACAAAACCCAGGGAGGCTTTTACCTGCTGAGATTTATGATGGCGATTTTCAAAACAAGTATTATCCGGGGAGATATACCGGCGCTCTCTATCTTACAGCTATGGCTAATTTAAATTTAGATGATGATGGCCCTGATGATTTTATGGAAACTTTCTTAGAATTCAGTGACAAAGAAACTGAATATCCGAAAAGCGATACATTTAATTGTATACTCTCTGGAGACAACTTAAAATCCGCCCTGGATAAACTACAAGAACTTCTTGATTATGATCCCAAGTTACTGAACCAGATCACTTATCAACAAGCCTTGGTAACTGCCTGCTTTTTTATAGCAGAGGCGGTTCGATTCAATATAGTTCAATTCGCTGCGATGAATATGCTGAATTTAAATCAGGATGAACTGTGTAAAACTTCTGAGTACTACCAACCCTGGTCATCTTGGAAAGCAGTAATTTTAGAATGGCAAAGTCTTTGTGGACACTTAGATAAAGCCGGCATGCGAAGTTTGAATCCTTTATTGCAAATTGGAATACCAATTAATGCCATCGATCTCGCTATAGAGGCAGAAAATCCTAAGAAATATGCCACACGAAGTGTATTTACATTCTTTCCTCAATCAGTCAATACCAAGCATCTTGAGCAATTAAAAAATTCTGTCTTGAATGATTTTTTAAATAATTATCCGGGAGATTATTACTGCTCTGAAGGAATTTATCCTAGAGACAATTATGCTGGCCGTGACTGGGATTGTTATGCAACAAATGTATTTAATGATATGTCAAACAACCAAATGAAAATCTATGTGGAAGAAGGCAAGACATATTCTGACGAAAAAAACTTCAAACAAGCGGCAATAAGTTTTGCGCGAGCACTGGATTTATATCACGAGCACCATAAGCCCTACGATCAAAATCAGTTACTGTCCTTAAACTATCAAGCAGGCCTAGCTTATTTCAAGCATGAAGAATACGATGAAGCTTTATCATACTTAAGTATCTCTGTGTGTCTCTCTGAAACGATTTACGGTGAACATAATAAAAAAACCGAATCAGTTAGAGCGATATTAAATACCTGTCAAGAAAAGACTACAAACACCTCTGCTTTTAAAGCTTATTAAAAACAAGAGGCTGTTGTAAACCAAAGTCGAGCGAGATACTACCAAGGAAGAAACCATTGTTCGCGAACTCAAAAAAGAGATTAGAGACGAATAACACTTACTTAAGGCCATATCCCCATCTGTGCAAATGCGTAGGTTGCGTCTAGGCCCAACCTACGCGGAGACGGCAGTTTTGGCTTAAGTAAGTGCCATTTTGGTCTGCCCCCTTTAGCTCACTTGAAGTCTTTGCGTTGTTTGAGAATATAGGCTATATTAAAAAAATTAGTTTTGAAAGGACCTCTGATGCGAGAACTTATAGTTGAAGAATTTCTTCGAGTACTTAATGAAAATGATGGCAAATGTCTTGTACCAATACTGAAAGACGATACGGTACTACTTGAAACTGGTTTAGATTCCCTCGGCTTTGCAATATTGGTGACACGATTGGAATCAAGGTTAGGATATGATCCCTTTTCATTAATGGAGAAACCGTATTACCCGGTAAAATTTAAAGATTTTGTTGATGTTTATGAAAAATTTCGCCCTATATCTTGAATATCCCGATGCTTATTAATATTCTGAATAATCAAAATCCAAATCGATGTATTTGGATTGAACCTGACGACAGAAATATTTTCATTGCCGATATTTTACGTGAAACCAATCTAGTACGACAACGATTCCAATCAATCTATAGAAAACGTGTAGCCATTCGATGCAATTATGCACCCAATACAGCTCGTTGCCTCATTGCACTTGACGGGTTTTGTCTTGAGATTGTATTGATACATTCGGGGATTTTAGATAACGAAGCAAATAATATCATTGCCCAATTTGGTCCAGACATCGTGCTAACGGATAATGATTTTTTAACAAATCAAAATATCAAGATTGATAATAAAATCCCCTTCAGTACTAACAGCGAAGTTTCAACGCAATGGATTATTCCAACATCAGGAACAACTGGAATCCCAAAACTGATTTCACATGATCTTAATTCATTGATAAGTACAGTCAAACCTGCAACACACTCGAGTCCTAAGCGCTGGGGATTGGTATATGGAATTTCCCGTTTTGCTGGACTTCAAGTTTTTCTACAAAGCCTTCTGGGTGAAGGTATTTTACTATTTCCTGACATAACCAAATCAATAACTGATGTAATAACATTTCTTGTTAATCACGAATGTAACGTCTTATCTGCAACGCCTACTTTTTGGCGTAAGATATTAATGTCACCTGTCAGCAGTAAACTTAATTTGCGTCAGATTACATTGGGAGGAGAGATAGTAGACCAAACAGTACTTAATTTGCTACACCGCAACTATCCAGCTGCGAGATTGACACATATATATGCCTTAACAGAAGTGGGTGTGGGATTTTCAGTCAATGATGGATTAGCCGGATTTCCGGTTTCATGGATTGATACTGGCGTTAACGGAGTTCGGCTTAAAATCAAAGATAAATGTCTGTGGATTAAAACGCACGAGCGTGCCCTAAATAAATCTGATTCCTCTATGGTTGAAATTGATGATTCAGGGTTCAAAAATACAGGCGATCAAGTAATCATAATCGACAACCGGGTATATTTTCTTGGGCGAAGTAATGGAGCTATCAATGTGGGTGGTAACAAAGTCTTACCTGAGGAAGTAGAACAAGTATTGTTGTCTTATCCAAATGTGATTATGGCAGTAGTCAAAGGTAAAAAGAACCCATTTTCGGGACAAGTGGTCACTGCAGAGGTGGTTTTAAGCCAGCAGATTACTAAAAGCCAGGAAATAGAAAACGCAATATTGGTGTTTTGTAGAGAGCGGCTTGAACCATATAAAGTGCCTGCTATTATTAAAATAATCGATCATATTGATATTAACGAAAGTTGCAAAATATCAAGGAGACAAAAATGAGTTGGATACTTGTGACTGGTGCTACACGTGGCTTAGGGCTTGCGATAGCTAAGCAGCTTATTTCTGAAAAATACAATGTCATTGCACTTGGCAGGCAAATGACGACTGATTTAGAGTCTGCAATTAATGGCTCAAGTGGCTTACTTGAATTCGTCGAATTTGATTTATCCAATACATCTGCTATTCATGGATTTGTAACTGAATTATGCAAATCACATGGCGTACCCTATGGTCTGGTAAACAATGCTGCCATCGGTCTTGATGGTGTTCTCGGAACCCAACACGAAACAGATATTGAACAACTTATATCGGTAAATCTCACTGCCCCAATTATTCTCACTAAATATATTTGCCGTCAGATGATGATAAAGCGAACCGGGCGTATTGTGAATATTTCATCGATTGTAGCCGAAACTGGTTACAACGGTCTCTCTGTTTATGCGGCCACAAAAGCTGGGTTAATTGGATTTACTAAATCACTTTCTCGCGAGCTTGGCAAAGTAGGTATCACAGTAAATACGGTACTTCCTGGTTTTATGTCAACAGATATGACCTTTGAATTAGATAAAAGCAAATTAGCCAGTATCATAAGACGCAGTCCACTTAATCGTCTTGCAACCTTAGAAGATGTCGCAGCAATGGTTGGGTTTTTGATTGGCAAGTATGGTCACTCAATTACAGGTGCAAGCTTTACGGTTGATGCAGGAAATACTGCGTAATTGTTACTCCATTCTTTATTTATCCCTTAACTATACATTATTTCGGGTCAAAAGTTTTTTTGCTTTACGCATAAGATCCAGGACACCACAAAGTTCCGCTTCAAACTCTAGGTTTGTCATTTGTTCACCATCTAATATTCTAGGCATAAACTGTCGATTTGTATTTTTGTCCAGCAATGCTCGTCCCGTAGTCGTTGAGCTTTGAATCCTCAGCTTATCCAATACCGGTACTAGTTCTGGCGAATGCGCTCCACTTGGATAGCAAAAATGTCTGAAATTATTTATGTCAACACCTAGTATTCTAGACAACTGGCGTCGGTTTTCTTCAATTTCCTTTTTCACAAGTTCTTCATCAAAATCATGCATACTATGACTATGGGTATGCAATTGTATATCTAGACCGGCCTGATATGCTTCAACTAATTGCTCAGGCGTCATATAACTAAAAACCTTATCTTTTACGTAAGCATCAAAATTAACAGAAGACGCCTCGACTATCTGTCGTAAGGCATCAAGGTGTTCTTTTGTAGTGCCTCTGCTATTAGTTGTAGATATAAAGTGATGGAGAGAAGTCTGGAGTGCTTTA
>JBAZRP010000086.1:0-12815 GCA_041662885.1 Legionella sp. | reverse complement strand
GGAGCGTTATTTATTTAATGCGAATGATGATCCTGCGTTAGTGTTGGAAAGAGAAGACACAGGTGATCAAGGGCGTGAAAAGCTTATGTTAGCCTTAGAACAATTGGATGATCGTAGTCAGGATATTTTACAACAACGTTGGTTGGCTGAAAAAAAATTGACCTTGCATGATTTGGCTGCTAAATACGGTGTCTCGGCTGAGCGTGTGCGACAGCTTGAAAAAAATGCCATGCTGAAATTACGTAAACTTATAGAATTAAGCACCGCGCATTAAAATCACCTCTTTTCATAAAGGACCTATGATGCATACTTCAAAGCATATATACACTCATGGTGAGCAAGAATTACATGGTTTCTTAGCTCACGATGGGAAAAGCTCTGCCCCTCGCCCCGCAGTTTTAGTGGTTCATGACTGGTCAGGACGTAATGAATTTGCTTGTGCTAAAGCGCAATTATTAGCAGAGATGGGTTATATTGGTTTTGCCGTGGATATGTATGGAGAAGCAAAACTAGGCTCCACCAATGAAGAAAAGATGGCATTGATGAATCCCTTAGCAAGTGACAGAGCTAAATTGCAATCGCGCATACGTGCGGCCTTTGATACAGTTTCGTCTATGCCTGAAGTCGACCCTGCACGAATTGCAATTATCGGTTTTTGTTTTGGTGGTTTATGTGCCTTGGATTTAGCACGTACTGGAGTTTCTCTTAAAGGTGCTGTTAGTTTTCATGGTATTTTAGGTAAACCAAATAATCTGCAGGATGAAACTATTAAAGCTAAAATATTAGTGCTTCATGGTTATGATGATCCCATGGTGAAGCCTGATGCGCTTATTAATTTTTGCCAAGAAATGACCGATGCCAAAGTTGATTGGCAAGTGCACATGTATGGCAATGTACAACACTCTTTTACTAATCCCCTAGCACATGATTTAGATTTGGGATTGGTATTTAATTCTTTAGCAGCCGAACGATCCTGGTTGGCGATGCGCAATTTTTTCCATGAAATTTTATCTGATTAAAATTATTGTTATATGCCCAGCTCTTACATATAATCGGAGCCAGGATTAATAACAATAAGGTGTTTTAACATGAAAAAATTGTTGATGTTAGCATTAGGAAGTTTGGTTATGACGAGTGCGCAGGCTGAAGTGCGATCCTGTGGTTATAAAGATTACTTTCATTTAAGTACTTCAACTAATCCTGGAGTTGAGATTGTTAGTGGTTTTGCAGAATCGGATTTGGATTTAGAATTTGTTGGTCCTAGAAGTTTTATCCTCAGAGATGGACCATATTGTCGTAGTGGCTATGCCCACGTAACAGTTGCACTTGATAACGATAATTATTGTATTCTTGATATTAAAGACGGCCCGTACATGATGAGTCCCACAGTTAATGGTGCCTGTAACGGTCTTCGTTATATTAAAACAACCTATGATGGTATAGGTACTTATTCTTATAGTATTCATTTAGAATAGATACCAAAAGATCTACTGGTTCTGTCATGCCCGCTTTCGTGGAAATGACAGAGCTAGGTCGCATGAAGTACTACTGCTATAAAAATTCTTTTACTATAAAGACCGAATGTTATATAGTAGAAGCTATCTTTTCACGCGCTTTTTTCGCTACCAAATTAGTAAAATTCAGGAAATTAACTTTATGCAGCTGCACCATTTTTTTGAGGAATCAGTCGATAAATACCCCAGTAATAGTGCACTGATTTGTGATGATGTATCTTTAAGTTACCAAGAGTTAGAAATTCGCGCTAATCAATTGGCTCATTATTTGTTGGGACAAAATATTGTTCCGGGTTCAGTAGTTGGTATTTTATTAGAGCGTTCTATAGATTGTTTTGTGTCTATTTTAGCTTTGTTGAAAATTGGTGTAGCGTATGTACCCATAGAAGTTGAATATCCTGATGAGCGTATTAATTATATTTTAGCCGATTTACCTTTTAGTGCCGTTTTGACCTCCTCAAAACAAAAACGCCGCACTCAGATACACTTTTCTCATCCCATTATTTTGGATGAAGTGCAATCGCTTGTTACGCAGCAATCAACTAGTAAACCTTCAATAGAACAAAGTGATAATGAAAACCTTTGTTACATTATTTATACCTCTGGCTCAACTGGAAAACCGAAAGGGGTTGAAATTACGCACCCTAGTATTTGTCATTACGTACAAGCTGCAGGCGATATTTACGCCATGACGGATAAAGACAGAGTCTACCAAGGTTTTTCATTAGCATTTGATGCGTCGATGGAAGAAGTATGGATGGCATTTGCCCATGGCGCCAGTTTGGTTGTTTGCACTGATAAAGACACGCGCTCTGGTGTTGGTTTATTGGAATTTTTGCACAAACATCAGGTATCAGTATTTTCAACTGTACCTACGTTATTATCCAGTCTTGAAGGGACGGCAAATAATTTGCGGGTGTTAATTCTCGGTGGAGAAGCATGTTCTTCTAATTTGATTAATAAGTGGCAACACCCAAATTTAAAAATATTTAATACCTACGGCCCAACAGAGGCGACAGTTATCGCGACCTATAGTGAATGCCTACCAGGTAAGGAAATCAATATTGGTAAGCCTTTGCCTGGTTATAGTGCCTATATTCTTGATGAGCATTTGCATCCCGTAGCAGATGGATCCTTAGGAGAGCTATGTATTGGGGGTGTTGGTTTGGCACGAGGATATGTGTCACGTCCCGAGTTAACAGCGAGTAAATTTATTACTCATTCCGATGATCCTTCATTGCGTTTATACCGCACCGGTGATTTAGCGTATAAAACGATAAATGGAGAAATACAGTTCGCCGGAAGAATAGACGATCAGGTTAAATTACGCGGATTTAGAATAGAACTCAATGAAATTGAATCCGTGATACTGGAATATAAGGCTATTGGACAAGCGGTTGTATCCTTACAAGACTTACCACAACCGACCTTAGTTGCCTATTTATCTGTGATTAATAATGCAGAGTTTGATTTAGGACATTTTCAAACGTATTTACGTTCGAAACTTCCAGATTATATGATGCCACACTTATTTGAGTTAATTGAATCATTTCCTCTGTTAGCAAGCGGTAAAATAGATAGAAAAAATTTACCCAAGCCAAGTCAAACTTGTGCTGCGCGAGAATATATTGCTCCTGGTTCTAGTTTAGAAAAGCAGATTGCTTCTGTTTGGCAGACAGCATTGAACAATGACTCAATTTCAGTGACCGCTGACTTTTTTTATGATTTAGGTGGGCATTCTTTGTTGGCTGCGAAAGTTATTTCAAATTTACGTAAGCTACCCAATTTTGAAGGAATTTCTATTCTTGATCTTTACCAAAATCCAAGCATACGTCAGCTAGCTGCTAAAATTGAACAAGCTGAAGTACGGTATAAACTACATCAACCAAAGACTGAAAAAATTAAGCACAGGGTTAGTGATTTTAATTATTATTTATGTGGTTTAGGCCAATTTTTTGGTTGTTTGTTTCAGTATGGTGTCGGAGCCTGGCAATTATTAATAGTGATTTTGTGTTATACCTGGCTGGGTGAGAATCAAAGCTATCTGTCTTTAGAATCCATCACCATGTATATCACTTTGCTGTTGATGATGCCTTTAGTTTCTTTATGTTTAACCGTAGCAGCTAAATGGCTTTTATTAGGGCGAGTAAAGCCAGGCGAGTATCCCGTTTGGGGTTGGTTTTATTTTCGTTGGTGGTTGGTGCAAGGCTTGCAGAATAATGTATTTCAATCAAAATATATTGTTGGCACGCCTATTATAAATTTATTTTATCGCTTATTAGGCGCAAAAGTAGGCGCAAATAGTTTTATAGCTACCATGCACATGGCAGTTCCTGATTTATTAAGCATTGGTGAAAATAGCACCATCAGCAATGAGGTTCGTATACTTGGTTATGTTGTAGAAGATGGCTGGCTGAAAATCGGCACTATTACCATAGGCAATGAGTGTTATGTTGGTGCTAGAAGTGTTTTGGGTATTAATACGGTCATAGAAAATAATGCAGTTTTGGATGATATGTCTATGCTGCCTGCTGGAGCCGTCATTGAAAGTAAACAATTTTATTCGGGCTCTCCAGCACGTAAGAACTTAATTCCAGCTAATCATGTGACAGTGGAATCGAGAGCAACTGTTAAGCCTAGCATAATGGAAACGGTGAATTATGGGTTTTTACATTATTTCGCCCTAGTAGTAGTAAACATGCTTTATTATGTATCATTTTTACCAAGTGTCTGTATTTTGGATTATTTTTATCAGAATGGCTCTTATTTGTTAATGCTTACTGTGGGAGCTCCCTTAGCATCTTTGGTATTTTTAATCGTTCATTTCACCAATGTATGTGTATCCAAAAAAATAATTTTGGGAAATCCTAAAGCTGGTAGTTATCCTTTGAATAGTTTTTATTATTTAAGACAATCTATGGTCTTAAAAATATTAGATATTGATGAGATTGGAGTCTTGGCTGATAGTTTATTTTATCCTTTCTTTTTAAGAATGTTAGGTGCCAAAATAGGTAAGAGGGTTGAAATGGGTGAAGCACCTCAATTGATCCCCGATTTTTTAACTATTGCCAAAGGTGGTTTTGCTGCTAGTGGTGTTGCTCTGGCTTGGCCTTCAGTTTATAAGGGTTACGTTACCTACGGCCCGGTTAGTATTGGTGAAAATGCCTTTATAGGTAATGTCAGTTTATTACCTCAGGGCACTCATATTGGAGAAGGTGGACTCTTAGGTTGCATGACCATGCCTCCGGCAAACAACCAGGCTGCGCAAGCTTTTAGTTATTGGTTGGGTTCCCCGCCCATGTATTTGCCAACTCGGGAAATGATTGGTGGCTTCCCGGATGATGTCACTTATAATCCCAGTAAGCGCTTATTCTGTTTACGGGTAGCTGTAGAATTGTTCCGCATTATTTTACCATCGACTTGTACTTTAATTTTAATCAGTACCTTATTTTATGCCTTGGGATATTTATTGCAAAACACCTCGCATATGACTACTTTTTTGGTAGTACCATTTATTGAGTGTGGTATTAACATTGCAATTGTTTTAGGACTTATTGCTTTAAAATGGATCTTAGTTGGCCGCATAAAACCAAGTATTAAGCCACTTTGGGATTTATTCATTTGGAAAAATGATATCAGAGAATTTTCTTATGGATACTACATTAATCCACATTTGACCGACTTAATTTTAGGAACACCTTTTATTTCGCTCTTATATCGGGCCATGGGTGCGAAGATTGGTAAACGTGCTTTTATCAATACCGAAGGATTTGCTGAATTTGATTTGATAAACATTGGTGATGATGTGTGTATTAACCGCGATACCTTGATTCAAACACATTTGTATGAAGATAGAATTTTTAAACTGGGTGCTTTGAAAATTGAAAACGGCTGTAATGTAGGTGTAGGCTCTATGGTGCTTTATAATACTGTCATGGAACCCAATTCAAGTTTAGGAAGTTTTTCTTTGCTAATGAAAGGTGAAACTCTGCCTGCTAACACTTGCTGGGAAGGCAGTCCTGCACAATCGGCTATTCCACAAACAATTCCAGTATTAGAAAGCTTAGCAGAAGTCGAAGCTGTTTTAATGTAAGTAGAGCTTGTCGTTGCCAGCGCAACGACTGCTCTGTTATACCGCATAATTATCAATCAAACGAACACCATCAATTTCCACCGCAGCAAATTTCCTGCCGCTATATTCTTCAATATACGCAACAACAATGCCATTGCTCTCTAACTCTTGAATAATATCCTCACAGGATTTTGCTTGATGAAATAGTGTAGCAAAGGTGACTGCACGGTTTTTTTGTTCTGCATTTAAACGATTATTCCGTGAACTAAAGGCTAAACCGCTTGTTTCACGTATTGTGGGACAAGCTATAACGCTTACATTCATAAAAAACGCACTAACCATTTTTTGAATTAATAAAAACTGCTGGTAATCTTTTTCACCAAAATAAGCTCGGCTTGGTCGTACGATATTGAGCAGTTTCATTACTACCGTTAAGACACCGTTAAAATGCCCAGGTCTTTGCTTGCCTTCCATTAATTGACAGAGTTCTTGTTCATGGATTTGATAATTATAAGCGTCCGCATACATAGACTGCTCGTCTGGAAGAATACAAAAATCCACTCCTGAGTCAGACATTAATTGTATATCCTGCTCTAAAGTTCGGGGATAAAGTTTGAAATCATCTGTATTATTAAACTGAGTAGGATTAATAAATAAGCTAGCCGCTGTGTACTCATTTTCTTTTTTGCTGATGGTAAATAACGAAGCATGGCCTGGGTGTAAATTTCCCATAGTAGGAACAAAACCCAGACCTTGATTGAATGTCAGTTGAGAGCGAAAAAGCAGCCACTCATCAATATTTTTGAAAATTTGCATAAATAAACCCTGGTATTTTAAAAAGCATGTTCTGCAGTTGGAAAAGACTCTTGTTGCACTTGTTGAACATATGTATTAATTGCATCAAGAAAAATCTCTTTACCTTGGGTATAACGTTTGACAAATTTAGGATTGATTTCTGTTTGTAATCCTAAGAGATCATGCCATACCAAAACTTGGCCATCTGTATTTAAACCAGCGCCAATTCCAATAGTAGGAATGCTTAGAGATTCTGTAATATTTGTTGCTAAATGCTGGGGAATACATTCAAGAACTACAGCAAAACAACCAGCTTGTTCTAAGTTTAAAGCTTGCTGCATGAGGATTTCTTCCTGCTGTTGGTTTTTGCCTTGAACTCTAAAGCCGCCAAGTTGATGAATATGCTGTGGTGTTAGACCAATATGTCCCATAATTGGAACTCCTGCTTCAACTAAATAACGTATCGTTTTGCAGGTATCTGCATCAGCACCTTCAATTTTTAGTGCATGTGCACCGGCTTGCATTAATTGGTGTACGTTGTTTATGGTTTGTGCCTGAGATACTTTATGACTCAGAAAAGGCAGATCCGCTACTATAAATTGATTGCTAACACCTCGTGCAACAGCTTTAGTATGCAGTACCATCATTTCCAAAGTTGCCATTATAGTGGTGTCATAACCATGAACTACCATGGCAACCGAGTCACCCACTAAAACGCAGTCAATATGCGATTCGGCAACAATACAAGCAGAAGGATAATCATAACAAGTGAGCATGGATATTTTAGTACCAGCAAGTTTTTTTCTTTTAAAATCATGAATTTTCATAGGAGTCTCCCGGCAAATAAGGGAGAAAAGGAATAAACATACAACATAGGTACCTGTCTCATGGATCAAGTCCTCCAAAATATTAAAAGGTCACTGCCGGTTAAGGTCAGCGCTGATGATAATAATATCATTTAAAATAGGAGAAAGTGAATAGAATTATTTTAGGATGCTTTTATTTTAGATGCCGTTTAAGCCGAGTTGCGACAGCAACTCGGCTTAAACTTTTATAGTGAAGGATTTAATGTTGATGCTAATTCTTGAGCAACTTGTTTGCCTTCTACTCTCCATAATCCGCACAAAGGGGCAAATCCACCAGTAAAAATGCTCAGCAAAATTTTTAAAAAAATCATCGTGCCAGAGTCACGGCGTTCTTCAATTTTTTTACGGTTATCATTAAATACATTTTCAAATGTTGCTAGCGAATCAGGAGTGTACGATAGCTCAAGCAATTGCTGAACAATCTTTATTTTGTCTTGAGTTAGCGTTTGATTGGTACATTTTTGGCTAATTTCCGAGGGAATTTGCTTAAGGTGTGCTAAATAATTTTCACAGGCAATCCGTAATCGGAAAAGTTTTGTTTCATTTAAAATGCTTAATGTGGTTTGGTTTTTGGTAACATTTACTACATTAATATTCGGTGCAATTGAAGGTATGTTTACTTTATCAGTATGTAAATTGTAAATAATATATCTATTTCGTGAGTTTTCTTTTAATTGAGCTTTGAATTTTTCCATAAAAGACTCATCAGGGATATTAGAAGGTGAGCCAGCCGTAGGAAATGCAATGAATTTAGCTTTAGGAGTTTCTGTAATATTATGATTTGCAAAGATAAAACTATGAGATTGCGCTAATTCCGCTTGTTTATTTTGTAGTGCTGTAGACTCCCGCAGCATTCGGTCCATAATCACAGCAGTTTCTACGCGTGCAAAATTTGGGTTTGTTGATATTGTTTGATTTAGCAATGTGGGATCTTCTATAGGTAATAAAACAATATGCTTTATATTCGCTTTTCTTAAGGCAGTAAGTAGCTCAGGGTTGATAGACATAGACTGATAATATTGGGCCACAATGATCACTGCAACGGGAGTGAAGAATGGTGTACTCATGAGGTTTAATCCTTAGTCAAGCATCAAATTAATCAATATTATATCATTTAGCGTCAAAAAAGTACATACCTTTTATTGCTTTTTAATTATACCTACTAAATTGATTATTTCCTATGCTGTTCGATGCGTACAAAAACGTATGAAAGGATACGTCAGCCTCTGCTGTAACGATAGATTTTGCTGTTAAATTCAGCCAGTTTTCTTGCAATAGCCATCCCATAGGTTATGATTCCGGAGGAATTTAATCCTGCTCGAGAATTAAAATAATGCAAAAAGAAAAACAAATTGCCGCAATTTATGTGGTAAAGCCAGAATTTCTTACTTCACTCTGCGCTGAATTAAATGATGTAAGTAGCATAACTGAGGACTTGGTTTTTTCTACTGACAAAAATCCATCGGTGTGTTTTGCGCAAGATATTTGGTTGGAACCCCAACTCATTGAATTTGAATCTATTTCCCAAGCGGTAAAAATTCTTAGGCAAGCTGGTAAATTCTGGTATTTGCATCCTATCTCTCATGTCAGGCGTTCGCGATTGATAGAGGAACAACTACGACAGTTTAAGAAACTTGAGCGCGAATTCCCTATTGTTGATCCAATACCTGATATAGGCGTTTTCAGTTTGTTGGACAATAACACCTTGGTATTTAGTACTAAACGTTTAAGAAAATGGCCGCAGGGAGTAGCGCATTTCATTGAAGATAAAATTAATCCACCCAATCGTGCCTATTTAAAATTATGGGAAGCCCTAAGTTTATTGGAACATTATCCCAAACCAGGAGATAAGGCTTTGGATTTAGGCGCTTCCCCTGGTGGTTGGACTTACGTAATGCACTCTTTGGGATCAGCGGTAACAGCCGTAGATAAGGCTGAACTAGAGCCTAAAATTGCGCAGTTACCTAATGTAACTTATTTACAACAAAGTGCTTTTGCCTTGGATCCTGCAAAAAGTGATAGCGTATATGATTGGGTTTTATCCGATGTGGCCTGTTACCCGGATCGTGCCTATGATCTGATAATGAAGTGGATAACATCCTCCAAGGCTAAACAATTAATCGTGACGATTAAACTGCAAGGAGAAATTGACCCCGCTATAATAAAACAATTTCAAGCCATACCTAATTCATACCTAACTAATATGTATTATAATAAGCACGAAGTAACTTTTTTCTATCCGTATCCACAATAGGAATTTTATGCACTTTGTAGATAAACTTGCCCTGCCAGGTGAACATCCCATGCAGCTAAATGGTTCAATTGGCGCAGTGGAGGCTGTATTTACAGTTCCGCCACATGCGAATAAAAACTATATTGCGATCATTGGTCATCCTCATTCGTTACAAGGAGGAACCATGAATAATAAGGTGGTCACTACTTTAGTCAGAGTATTTAAGGAATTGCATATTGCTTCTTTACGCTTTAATTTCCGCGGTGTTGGAACTTCTGAAGGTGCTTATGATGACGGCGTTGGTGAAAGTGAGGATATGCTGGTTTTTGCTAAAGCCTATCAGCAACAAGTACCGGAAGTCCGTTTTATCTTTGCCGGTTTTTCTTTTGGCTCTTATGTTGCTTACCGAGCAGCGGCAGCTACAAACCAGAGCCAACTTATCACCATTGCTCCCCCAGTACATCATTATGATTATACTGAGTTTCAACCAGACCCATTTCCTTGGTTAATCGTTCAAGGTTTAGCTGATGAAGTGGTTCCTGCTAATTTGGTTGAGGAATTTGCTAAGGAACATTCACCACCACTGCCCGTGATAGAATTTGCTGATACGGGTCATTTTTTTCATGGAAAACTTTTGGAATTAAAAGATAAACTTATAGATTATATGCGTCCTCAGGTTACATCATGACCAATTTAGCCAACCTCTATCAACAAGCAATTACAGGGGGTGCCATTAATGACGATCCCTGTCAAAGAGAAATCTTAGTGTATTTGCAACGATTGGCAGATGAATTGCAAGCACATAAACCTTCCTGGTTTCATTGGCGTAGAAAACCAAATATTAAAGGACTTTATATCTATGGATCGGTAGGAGTAGGCAAAACCTTTTTAATGGATTTTTTTTATCAACACATAGATGAAAGAAAAAAGGCTAGATACCATTTTCATCATTTTATGCAACAAATTGATGCTAAATTGCGAAAATTACAAGGACAAAAAGATCCCTTACGTCTTGTTGCCAAGCATTTGGCGCGTTCTGTGCGCTTATTGTGTTTTGATGAGTTTTTTGTACATGATGTAGCCTATGCCATGATTTTAGCCGAATTACTGCAAGCACTGATGAATGAAGGAGTGATTATTGTTTTTTCTTCAAATACGCAACCGGATAATTTGTACTTGAATGGCGTGCAAAGATCGCGGTTTTTGCCAGTTATAGCCATGATCAAAAAAAATTGTGAGGTTTTATTTTTAGATCAAAATCGAGACTATCGACTGGGTAGGGCACCACTTATCAATGCTTATTTATATCCTTTGAATGAAAAAAACCAAGCGCTGATGCAAGAGCAATTTGCCTTGATGGCCGGCGATATTCAAGAAAAAGGAGTAATTTCCATTCAAAATCGAGAAATCCCTTTTTTAAAACGCGGTGCCAAAGCAATTTGGTTTGATTTTGCTGTTTTGTGTAATTTCCCAAGAAGTCAGCTGGATTATATAGAGCTTGCGCAACAGTTTGATATCGTATTTTTAAGCGAGATTCCTGTTTTAACTGAAAATCATACTGCGCAAACGCTTATGTTCATCAATTTAATCGATGTATTTTATGATCAAAAAATAAAACTCATCGTTTCTGCAGCAGATTCCGTTGAAAAACTATACATAAAAGGGGAGCTGAAAACTACGTTCCAACGTACCTTAAGTCGTTTGCAAGAAATGCAATCAATAGATTATTTAAATTGAGAATGATTATCGATAGCATTTGTGATATAATAGGCGCATTTACTATTTTTTGATTATAAAGTATGAGAATTAACGAAGTACTACCAGGCGATCGAGTGCGATTGCTCGATTTTGGAAAAACCAGTCAAGAATACCGTCGGAGATTGCTTTCTTTGGGTATTACTCGTGGTATTGAGTTTTCGGTAGTTCGTATGGCTCCTTTAGGCTGTCCCGTTTTGATTGAAGTACGCGGTACCGCCCTAACTTTACGCAAAGAAGAGGCGAGTCACTTGGTTTTGGAGCGTTGTATATGACTCAGATACTCCTGGTTGGTAACCCAAATTGCGGTAAAACGACTTTATTTAATGCTTTAACTGGTACTAATCAACGTGTTGGTAATTGGCCTGGAGTAACTGTTGAGAAAAAAACAGGCAGTATTAAAATCGATGAGCAAGTCATTGAATTAACTGATTTACCTGGTTTGTATTCTTTGGTAATGAATGCCGGTGGTTTAAGTCAAGATGAAAAGATTGCAGCACAAGCACTGGTTTCCATGGAGCCCGATTGTATTATAAATGTCCTCGATGCCTGTCATCTCGAGCGGCATTTGTATTTGACCTCACAGCTTTTAGAATTAGGCAAGCCGGTTATACTCGCAATTAATATGATGGATATTGCCCAACAACGTGGTATTACTATTGATATCAATGGGTTAGAAAAAAGCTTGGGTTGTCCCGTGGTCGCTATACAGGCACATAAACATATAGGTATTTCTGATTTGTTACACACTTTAAAGAAAATACCTCAAGCAACTAAACCTTTGGCTTTGAATTTATCGGAAACTACGCAACAGGTTTTAACGGGTTTGGAGCAGAAATTATTGGCCCAAGGCCAAAGTAGTTATTTAGCACATTATTATTCGCGCAGAATAGCCGAAGGCGAGCTTATTGAGGAAGGAGCTACTGATTTTGATTTAGGCCTCGATATAGAATTAGCAGATGCACGCTACCAGAAAATTCATGAAATAGTGCAACAAGTACAAACGAAGGGCAGTGATGCCAGTGAACATTTTACTGCTAAATTAGATAAAGTCATTCTTCATCGCTTTTTAGCTATTCCCATCTTTTTTGCCATGATGTATTTGATGTTTTTATTTGCAATCAATATCGGTGGCGCATTCCAAGACTTCTTTGATATCAGTACCGATACGATTTTTGTTAAAGGCAGTGCTTGGTTGTTGCAGCAAATTCATGCTCCAAATTGGCTAATTGCCCTGGTAGCGAATGGAATTGGCAAAGGAATCAATACTACGTTAACTTTTATACCCGTTATTGCCTCAATGTTTTTCTTTTTATCTATTTTGGAAACCTCTGGGTATATGGCGCGAGCCGCTTTTGTGGTCGATAAGGCTATGCGAGCTATGGGTTTGCCAGGTAAGTCTTTTGTACCCATGATAGTGGGGTTTGGCTGTAATGTTCCTGCCATAATGGCGGCTCGAACTTTAGATTCAGAACGCGATCGCTTACTAACGATTATGATGAGTCCCTTCATGTCGTGTAGTGCGCGCCTGGCAATTTATGCAGTATTTGTGGCAGCATTCTTCCCGACAGGCGGTCATA
>JBAZRP010000085.1:0-12910 GCA_041662885.1 Legionella sp. | reverse complement strand
AGGGGGAATGAGAGTACCTGGTATATTCAAGGGGCCTAATATTCCTGAAAATAAAATAGTCGATACACTTTTTCATGTAACTGATATTTATCCTACTTTGAAGGGTTTGCTCGATGATTATTGGGGTATAGAAACGCCTGCTATTCCTGGGTTGTATGGCGTTGATCAATCAGCTCTTATTCTTGGCAAACAAGATAATATTGTAAAACGCGATAAAGTTTTAGCTCAGTTTGATCCGTACCAAAAATGCTGGGTTTATATTTCTGGTAAATTTAAATTGATGTTTGGTCCAACTGGCGATGGTTATCTTTATCACAATGATGGCCCGAATCTTGAGAGTGATAGTGGATATCCTTATATTGATCATATATTTCAATATTTAATTGAGCGCACCGAAAACTCAAAATCTACAGTTTCTGCTTTTTTAACTGAATTAATAGCAGGTCTTAGAATTTTGCTCCTTGATAGTTTAACGGGTAACAATTTTGCTAATCCATTATTAAGGAGACCAGGTAATCCTGATCAGTTACGGCTTTATGATTTAGTCAATGATCCTGAAGAAAAAGAAAATCTTGTTTTTGCATACCCACAAATTGTCCGCTCTCTTTTAGTTGAAGCAATGGATGAAATCAATAAGTTAAAGCCTTTTTATAATTATAATGGCCGAGATACGCAATTTACTTATACTACTTTTCCTAGTAAACCTGGTGTATTAGTTCATGGACCATGGCGTGAAGCCTTGGCTAATCCGGATGAAATCGAGCTAGAGCCTTTTCTGAAACGTTTTGTAGAAAATCAAATACGTCAATTTTTGTGGGATAAAATGCATATTATATCTGGTGCTTTTGCAGTTGTTTTTGCAGCGGGTTATTTTGTTCATGGTTATAAAGCCCAACAGCAACAAAAAAGGGCACTTAAATTTTTTGACAGAACAGTAAAACAAATTGCAGAAGAGCTTGAAGAAGAAAGACGATTGATAAATAATGACAGCTCTTCTCCACCAATAAGATATCGCACCACCCTATAAGACTTTATGATAGATCATAATAGAGTCTCAGTAATTATTGAAAACTAGACCTGATTGCTGATCCTAAATGAGTATTATTAGATATTTGATTAGAGCACTCTTCAAAAATTGCATTGTAGGCAGATGTTACAGTAGGCACTGCTTCTAGAACTAATTTCCCACCAATTTCATTTACTTTTTCAGAAGATAATTTACCGGTTGAAATAAGCTCGTTATCCATGTCTGAAGCAGTATTTGCAACTGCTTTGATTAGGTTGCTTTTGAAAAACCGGAGTTTTGTTTTAGTTAAAAAGCTGACGTTGTCCGCAAGCATTTGCGGTAACGCTGGGGATATACTTGTTGCAATTGTTGTTTGTAGCCCATCTATTTGCTCCTCAGCTTCTATCATGATTTTTTTGAAGAAATGATTTCCAAGTATTGGACCTATCTCTTTGAATTGTTGATGAAAACGAGCAAAAATACACCAAAAATCTTCATCGTTGCTATTAATGGTTGCGAGAAAAGTGGTGTAATATGGTAACAAAGGTGCTAATTCGGGCAAGCTCAATAGCGTATACATAGCTTCCCGGCAGTTGAGTTCATAATTATATATCGTAAGTTGATAATTATGTGTCGTACGCTGAAATAAGCTATAAAAATGCTGCACTAAATAGGTAGTTGCATTAAGGGTTAGGAGTACACGTAGTTGCGAAGGTTCAATTATCATAGCTGGATATGCAGCTTGTAGTTCGCGTAAGGCTGATTCAGCACAAATTTTTCTTTGTCTTTGAATCGCATCGTTTTCATTTTCCTTCATTGATATATATAGAATCAATGAAATTAATGCCAAGAACTTAGGTGTATCTGTATTGGTCGGAGTGGGTATAGAAGGGAGATGAATATTGGTCGCAGTAGATGAGGTCCCAAATAAAACACGATTTGTCTCAGCACGTATATTATCTGATAATGAAGCATAAGCAGGGATAGTACTTCTAAGCCTTTTGTGTGCATAATTCAAAAATAAACCAGTAACCAGCAATTTAGTGGCTCCTATAACTACAAACTTGCCAATCTTATAGACAGAACCTATTAAACTATAAATCATTGTTGCTCCATATCTCTTAAAATGGTATGAATATTAGTATGCAAATGAGCTAATTTGAAGCATTATACACAAATCATTGTCTAATTGCTAATGGTAATGGTTTGCTTTACTGGTACAGAAAAACTTACTCTAGGATATTATGATGGATTTTAAATGGCTTACTTTTTTAGGGTTAAACACTAAACAACTCTACGATATCTTGTCTTTACGATCCAAGGTCTTTGTCGTCGAACAAAACTGTGTTTTTTGAGATGCTGATGGCTTGGACTCTAAGGCTACTCATACAGGAAATGCTCCATTATTGTAGCTTAAAATACCCAAATACTGCTATTAAATGCTCACCGCAACATTATTTAACTAATTTTTATGAATCCTTTGGCTTTAAGTCTTATGGAAAGCCTTACGACGAAGATGGTATTATTCACATTGCTATGCAACTGGCATAAGATTAACAGTTTGTTTTTGCAAATATATTGTTCTCTATGATATATTTCATCTTCTTTAGATAGGGTGTGCTTACAATTCTCTACGTCCCGCGGCTTGTCCGCGGGATCCAGTCGGATCTGGATTTATGCAACAAGACTTTGCTTTATTCAAAATCTCCTGGATCCCGCGGACAAGCCGCGGGACGTAGGCCCTGAAAAAACGAATTGTAAACATACCCTAGTAAACCTTGCCGATTGGCCTCGAATGACTGTGGACGTATTCAATGGAAATCAAAGTAAATTTTCTTGACAATTTAAGACTCGAAGCCAAGTTCGATGACTTTACTGTCATATCCGATCAACCCATTCGCTATAAAGGTGATGGTTCAGCTCCGAGTCCTTTTGACTATTTTTTAGCTTCATCAGCCCTTTGTGCCGCTTATTTTATCAGGGTTTATTGTAATACGCGTGGTATATCCACTGAAAACATTCGTTTATCACAAAACAATATTGTCGATCCAGAAGATCGCTATAACCAGATCTTTCAAATTCAGGTAGAGCTGCCCGAGGATATTTCAGACAAAGATAGAGAGGGTATTTTACGATCTATTGACCGCTGCACCGTAAAAAAAGTTGTGCAAACTGGACCGAAATTTAAGATAGAGACAGTTGATAATCTGGGCGCCGACGTCAATGCCATGTTGATGGACCAGCCCAAAGAGGGGCAGGGCACCTTTATTCTTGGTAAAGACTTGCCGCTTGAGCAAACTATTAAAAACATAAGTACCAAGTTAGCTGACCTTGGCATGAAGATAGAAATATCCTCATGGCGTAACATAGTGCCTAATGTATGGTCTTTACATATTCGTGATGCTGCTTCACCTATGTGCTTCACTAACGGCAAAGGTGCTAGCAAAGAAAGTGCGCTGTGCTCAGCATTAGGTGAATTTATTGAGCGGCTGAGTAATAACTTTTTTTATAACGATCAATTCTTTGGTGTAGACATCGCTAACAGCGAATTTGTGCATTATCCAAATGAGAAGTGGTTTGCTTTGGAAGAAGATGGACTGCCAGAAGGTATTTTGGACGAGTATTGCCTCAGCATTTACAACCCGAATCACGAGTTACAAGGGTCGCACCTGATTGACACCAATTCAGGCAATAAAGATCGCGGTATATGTGCTATTCCCTATACTCGTAAGTCCGATGGCGAAACCGTCTATTTTCCATCAAATCTGATTGAGAATTTATTCTTGAGTAATGGTATGAGCGCAGGTAACAACCTACAAGAAGCTTATGTGCAGTGCCTATCAGAAATATTTGAACGCGCAATAAAACGTCAAATCATTGAAGAAGAAATTGTCCTGCCTGATGTGCCAATGAATGTGCTCGAAAAGTATCCAAGAATACTTGCCGGCATTAAAGGCCTTGAAGAGCAGGGCTTTCCTATTTTAGTAAAAGACGCCTCATTGGGCGGACAATTCCCTGTAATGTGTGTCACCCTGATGAATCCAAGAACGGGCGGTGTAGTTGCCTCTTTTGGCGCTCATCCAAGCTTTGAAGTTGCCTTAGAACGTAGCCTTACAGAGTTACTTCAGGGCCGTAGTTTTGAAGGCTTAAACGATATGCCAAAGCCAACATTCAATAGCATGGCCGTCACAGAACCTGAAAATTTCGTAGAACACTTTATTGACTCTACGGGGATGATTTCTTGGCGTTTTTTCAGCACTAAATACGACTATGAGTTCTGTGAGTGGGACTTTACTGGCACCAGTGAAGAGGAAGCTAAGGGGCTATTTGATATCTTAGACGCCATGGGCAAAGAAGTTTATATTGCTGATCTAACCGACTTAGGCGCCTTTGCTTGCCGTATTTTAGTGCCTAATTACTCAGAAATTTATCCAGTTGATGATCTTATTTGGGACAATACTAACAATGCCCTAAATTATCGTGAAGACATCTTAAATGTGCATTCATTAAGCACAACAGCGCTAGACAATTTAGTTGCTCGCTTAGAAGAAAGTCAGTTAGATAACCAAACCGATATTGGCACTTTGATTGGTATAGTCTTTGATGAAAATACTGTCTGGGGCAAGCTGACTATTATCGAGCTTAAAATCCTGATTTATCTTGCACTGGGTGCTCATGAAGACGCCATCGAATTAGTTGGTGAGTTTTTACAATTTAACGACAATACAGTCCAACGCAACTTATTTTATCAAGCGGTAAACGCTGTACTGGAAGTCATCTTAGATGATGATCTTGAACTTGAGCACTTTATCGATAGCTTCAACCGCATGTTTGGTATCGAAGTTATGGAGAATGTAGTCGACTCAGTTACAGGTAAAGTACGCTTTTACGGCCTGAGTAAAACCAGCATGGCTCTTGAAGGAATAGAGCCTCATTTACGACTAATTACAAGTTATAAGAAATTACACCAGGCACGAAAACTAAAAGCAGGACTCTACTAAAAATGTAGCTTAATGTAAGTCCGCAATATATTCATCAGCATGTGCATTGTTGCCGCAAAGCACATTGACATCCCTCTCCAGCTGACTTAATATGCTGCTCTTTTATTATTCACGGTGCCACATGCTTGACAAGATTTCCAGTAACAAACCGATTAACTATGCAGAATTTTATAAAATTGCTCCATTTAATAAAAGTGTCGACAATCAATATCCAGGGAATGTCATACAATATTTAATGATGCAATTTTCATCCTATTGCGTAAATGAAGTGGTATTTGATCGAGCAAATGAGATATTTATTTCCATATTGAACGAGATTAACAGCAAAACGCTCTCTTCCTTTACCGCCAAAGATTGTGCTACGACTTTGCACAGGATTGCTCTTTGTGTTAGTAAAATAAATAATCTATCTGTTTCTGAAGAAAAAATAAATCTATTAATCAATCAGTTACACAAGAAGCGAAACTCGGACTCCTATCAAGCAATTGCCAACGGAATGTGGGCAGTAGCCAAATTATTGGATTCTGGAAAACATATCCATCTTGATTTTACGCATATTGTTGAACTCACAAATTGCTTTAATGCCCAGAGAATCAATGCTACACCTCAATCAATTGGCAATATATTATGGGCTATAGGTAAATTGCTTATACATAGAAAACATATACCGATTGAGGAGAGTGTGATATCAGATTTGATTGGTGCTTTGCACGTTCAACGCACTGAAGCCATCCATCAAAACATCGTTAATGGCTTATGGGGAATTGCCCAATTGATTATTGCTAACAAAAAAATCACAGTCAACAAGACATGGATACAGGAGCTTTATCAAGAGCTAGTCAGAAGGGATAATCCAGCATATCAAGATGATAGGGTACTTTGCTTAGAGTTAATGGAAACTATTAATGGGACAACACCACCAGTAGATTCACACCAGACTTATAAAAATAACAAAAATGTACTTTTTTCTAAAAAACAGGAGTCAGGATCGCAACAAAAGAAGAATGTGGACTGCAATTTAGCTTTTGCGATCTAAGTGCGGCAACTCTATTTTATTTGCGAGGAGAGTACTTTGTTTAAATTTTTTCAAAAAGTTGATCATCCCGTTAATATAGTTTTTTTAGATATTGATGGTGTGTTGTTAATAAACAATGATGGTGAATATAATTTAAAAGCGTTCAATGATCAGCAAGATTTTATTAAATCAAAATTAGGTGATAACTATTCAGGACTAGATAAGTTTGATATAGGTGCCACAGTACGCTTCAATCCTAACGCAATAGAAAATCTTAAGACGTTATGCAAAAATTATGATGCAAAGATTGTTATTTCTTCTAGCTGGAGGATATCCGATGACAGAGAAGGAAGTATGGTTAAGTTAACTTCTTTATTTAAACTATGGGATTTAGATAGCTTAATTATTGACGTTACGCCAACAACCCATAAATCTCGTGCTCATGAGATACAACAATGGCTTGACAATGCAGGTTATAAGATTGCTTCCTATATTATTCTTGATGATGTTGATAGTTGTCTATCAAAACAATTTGGAGAGAAGTATATTCATACTGGCGATACCATGTATTTTTCTGCAAAACATTATGAACAAGCTATCAGTATATTCGCACAAAAGTCTGATGGCACTCTGATTCATGCTGACACTCTAAACAACTAACTATATGAGAATATTGAAAAGTTAATGAATACATCATTTTTCTAGACAAGTATATAAGTACTGAAATGGAGCAGTTTTCTTGCTATACTGTTCATATATAGTCCAATGGTGTACTGCAATGCGTGAAGATGATTACAAAACGAAGAAGTCCCAATCATTAATCAAGGAAAATCAGCGACTTCGATGGGGTGGCACGGAAAAGCCTGGTGGTACTCATGGTTCAGAAGGGATGTTTATAAAGGAGTCGAGCAAACACGGACGTGTTGCAAAGCCATATTTTCGTGCTAAAAGGCGTCATTTCAGAGAATATTTTGCTTTTGAAATCCTTAATGCAATTGGTTTATCTACCCCTAAAGCACGCTTTGTTAGAAATCCAAAAACCGATAAAGTAGATATTATCTCCAAAGCAATCCCTCATTACATGCCCTTACAGGCTTATAGTAATTACTGGCCTGACTCAAAACTAATGAAAGTAACCCCTGAAGTTAAGGCAGTACAACGTAGGTATGTATTTAACGCTCAATCGGAAACAGTTACTGATTCCAAAAACAAATGTGCATATAAATTATCAGGCAACCTGTTTGCTGTTCATATCGGTGGCTATTTATTAGACGATCCCGATCTTGTTGCTGAGGGAATGAATTTTGGACTCGTTAAAGAAGGCGATCATTTTCAAGCATATATAATCGATAAAGATGCTGCTAGCTTTGTAAAAGGGGACAGTTATGCGGACCTTGTTTCGCTTCGTATATGCAAAGCCCCATTCTTAGATAACGATTTATACAAAGAGCACACTCTGCATGTCGTTTCAAATCTAAAAAAATTAATCAGTCCTAGAGATGCAGATCAACAGCCAATGTTATACGATATTTTTTACAATGATAGAGCTGCAAGCCTATATGAATATTATCTCCCGATAATGGTAAAAAGTAATTTTGAATGGGTCTTGAAACAAACACAAATGCCTATTGATATTTTGGATAGCCAACAAGCTCTCATGACCCCAATCTCCTTATCAAACTCCAAGACGTTTATGGAAATAGGTGGCGCGATTCAGAAACAATTCTTTAATAGCTCTACTTTATACCCTGACAAACCACTTAATACTCCCGAGCGCATTGCGGAGTATTATCAAAGAATTGAACAACTATTAATAGAGAGTATTCGAGAAGTCTTAAAATTGTATCCCGCTCTTACATTAGGAGACTTATTAAAGGAATCGAAATACTGTCTGTCCTCGCTTCAAGATAATGGTACGTACTCAATAACACCTTACTTACTAGATACAAAAAAGAAAGTGCTTAATAAGAATATGGAAGCACAAGATTTTATCACGCAATTATTTCTAATGTATGGTGCTATGATAAGATACGACTCCATGTGTGAAAACATTGCACACAATGCCGAATTGATTATTGACCACCATGCGAATGAATTAAAAGATTATGAAGAACGAGAGCGCATTAGAGAAGGAATTGTGGAGCACGTATTTGAGCAGATGCAGAATAAGGTTGATTCACCGCATTTGCACATTATACGTTCCCGTATGCTTGAGGATTTGCGTGGTCCTCATTATACGATCTTGTTCAAGAACCATCTTACCATTTCTGCACAAGATGCTGCTAATGATTTATTGTTGGAAAAACTATATGAAGATAATTATATAGAACTTGAATTGGATCGGGAACCAATTAAATCTAAATTAATCGATTACATTAGGAAAATTGATCCAAATGCAGGGGAAAATGGGGTTGAATTTTCAAAGGGTTATCATTTTTTTGTCGATAGACAATCCTTAAATCGAAGGGCCAATTTCCATCTTGCTTTGCGTTTATTAGATGATTTGGATTCAGGTCAATCCGTGGAGGATTTATTTAGTCCTAGTAATTTAAAGGCTATAAGGCAAGAATTTTTTGATCAACAAGGATTAGGCGCAAAGATAGAATCCTTAAATTTAGTCGGATGGGGGATTCATAGTCCTGATCTTAATAGGATTATTAAAGAAGCACGAGGACTCCATGAAGCCTTGGCAATAAATAAACGAAGTGTAAATCTTGGAAGCGTGTAATGACGTACAAGAGTGTTAATCTAACTGTGTCATCTATCTTATACCCAAGAACACTTGATTTTCATTAATGAAAATGCTATGTTTTCTGATCATTATATCGTCATTGTGCTAAACTTATCAGCTCTAAATAGGAAGTCAAAATGCAAATGCAAACAATTGGTAAACAAGTAAATACATATTTACGCAAAATGCAGACAATAAGCTGGGTTTTGAATGAAACAGGTACTGAATATTTATTGGTTGTTCCGGTTGATCAAAAAGACGATTTTATATTTAACTATCTAATGAGAGTAGAGATTACTGAATTGTATCAGTCCCCAGATAAGTCATTTTGGTATTCCTGGCCAGACATTTATACGGGTACAATTACTATTCATAATACCAATCTTGACAATGCTAATGGACGTGACACATTTGTAGTAAGGCTTTTGAATGCAATGAATAAAACCACCAGAGATTTGGAAGACAGCTGGGAGAGTAATTCTTTATCACCATCCATACACAATAATGATCGAATAAGTCCCAATACAAAAGAAATGATACTTGAAATAGCAAAAATTTATAATTTAAAAATACAGGCTCATACCGGCTGTAATGGTATCAGTATTGGAATTAGTTGCGAAACCGAAGAAGCTTTTAGTAACCTTCGTCAACACATTACTCAAGAACTAACCGTTCCTCCTTTGTCTGTAAGCAATCAAAATACGTTTTTTAGCAAACAAGATAACTTCCGAGACAGCAATGAGACTCAATTAAAAGAGTTTGAATATAACTAGCATCGCATTTAAAACCAGCAGCATTTATTACCTAGCGCAGGGGCCGATTTGTCATTCCCGCGCAGGCGGGAACCATTACGCATGTTCAATAATGAGCTCAATATATATTTAGGTGTATTACATGCAAAACAGAATGGAACTATAAACTATGATAGAAAGTGACATAAAAACGCGCGCGAATAAAAATTGGTATCTTGTGTTAGAAATAGAGAAGGTACTCCAAGAGCGCTTTCCTTATGGGGCATTTAATCGTATCGATGTAGTTCAAAATCAGGAAATATCTGATGAGGAACGTAAAGCATACACAGCTACATGGTCAAAAATAATAGATGAAATTAGCGTTCCTGAGAAATTAAGTATTTCAAAAATGGCTGATATATCTCAAACTTTATTACTGGCTGACTGTGGATTATTTACAAGTTACGCGATAGGGTACATTAAGAATAAATATCCAGAAGTTAATATTGAGTTTGTAAGCTTAGATGTTCATGCTATGTTAGTTATTGGAAGGGATACTTCATCAGAGCCGGATGATATTAAAACATGGGGTAAAGAAGCCATACTTTTTGATTATTGGGCAAATAAAAGCTATCTCGCCTCTGATTTTCATGAAATACAAGCCAAAACCCCTGATATACCTTTTTATGCTGGAATGATAGATTTAAGTACTTATTTTACCGGTCTTGATGTTACGGATAAGCACTATTTAAAAGGTAATCCAGTTGCCTTGCCCAGAAGGGGCTTTAAAATATTAGCTGAGTGGGTAAAGGAAGATCAAAGAAGATTAACACTACCTCAGCCTTCCTCCCTTAAGTCACCCTTGTATGTTACATCCCCATTAGATTCAGACGCTATAGAAACACTACTGACCCAGCTAAGCAAGTGCGGTGGATGGAAATTTAATAAAAATAATAGTTCTGCAATCCTTGAATGTACAAGTCAAAAGCAATCTGAGAGAATAAAAAAAACATTAGAAACTACAAAAGCTGTTGTTGTAACTCTCGGTTCAAGGAAAGATAATCAAGTGCCCACTGTAAAATGTGAGCAATTTGATTTTACTCAATTACAAAAAATAGCTTCATCTTTTAGTGTGAATGATCTGGAGGGTATTGATCTAGAATTCTGGGGAGTAAACACCCCAGCAAAAAAAATAATATAAGTTATGGAGACCCGGCTTGGAATGTGTACGAAATTCAGCCTTAGATCTACAAATGTCCGTCATGCTGCTGAAGAAATAGGACTGAAAGAAATAGATATTGAAGAAGCTATTAAGGATTCACGCAAGAATAGTGGATCCTACATCGAATTCTGATCCGTAAACGTTTGCGCGTCCGACTGCATTGTTGCATTAATTGTAGTTGACGGAGGAAATAAACTATTATTAACCAATGCAGAAGCATGATTAGCTGGATAAACAGTTTGGATAAGGGATTTAAACGTATCCAAGTGGCCTTGCCAAAGATGTTCGCCAGGTGGTAGCTGTTGTTTAGCTATATCAATTAGCAATAAACAATTACTAAAATACTTTTCCTTACGCATGTTCAATGGTACATTTTCTGCTGTGAGTAAATAATCTACCATGAAATTCATAAAAAGAGTCATAAATGCTGTAATAGCATCATAGGTATTTTCTAAATTTTTATCCAATATCGTAATTTTTATGTAATCATCCAGGAAACGCTTATATTGATCTATTAAGTGCACATATAGATCGAATAATTTTGAGTCCATAAGGAAGTTACGGGCCTCTGAGTATCCAGTTATTGTTTGATAATTTGGTCTGCGTTCGTTTTCAAAAGGAGTTAGCCAGTTTTCAGCTATATCTTCATCGGAAGTTGGTTCAGCAGAGAGCTCGTTTATTTCATCTTCATTAATCATATATATAAATCCTCATTGCATAAATTGAGATATTATAGCACCCAGTATCCATTAAACTACCGTATTTACTACCCTACCTATTAAGTCTGATTATCTATATTAAAGGATCTTTTATAATATAGTATTTATAGTATTCAATGATATAATACCGCATCAAGAGTTTATTTGTATTAGTTTTTTTTATCAAGTAACCTATTTACCGTAATTATGGATCGAGTGTGCTGTTATGAATAATCATTTTTTGGAAGTAGCTTTCTATTTCTCTTATAAATTACTTCAAGAGGCTTCAAATAATGGATAATTATAACAACAAGACTCAAAAAAAAGTTCTTATTTATCAGGCTGATGATGGCAGTTTTCAAACAGAAGTTCAGTTGCAAAGTGAAACAGTTTGGTTAAGTCAGAAACAAATGTCTGACTTGTTTGCTACATCTTCTGATAATATTGGATTGCATTTAAAAAATATCTATACAGAAGGGGAACTTGCAGAAGAGGCAACTACCGAGGATTACTCGGTAGTTCGTACTGAAGGGGCAAGAAAGGTTAATCGTTTGATAAAGCATTATAATTTAGATGCTATTATTTCTGTTGGTTATCGGGTTAACTCAAAAAAAGGCACACAGTTTAGAGTCTGGGCTAACCGAGTCCTCAAAGAATATTTACTTCAAGGATATGCTTTAAATGAAGTGAGATTAAAGCAACAATTAGAGTCCATTGAAAAGCTAAAAAAAGGCCTCGAATTGATCCAGATAGCTCAAATAGAATCTTTGGCTCAAGATGAAGCAAAAGGTTTATTAACGGTATTAACTGAATATACCCATAGTTTTATTTTATTGAATCAGTATGATACAGGTCATTTTCCCAAAGGAGGTTTAAGTAAAGGATCAACAGAGGAAATTAGTGTTGAAGAGGCTATGTATGCAGTTAATAGCTTAAAAGAAAAACTGATTAAGCAAAGTGAAGCTACAGAGCTATTTGGTAAATCAAAAGATGACAGCTTCGCAGGAATATTAGGTAATATAGTTCAAAGTTTTAATGGAGAATATCTTTATCCAAGTATTGAAGAACAGGCTGCTCATTTGCTTTATTTCGTAATAAAAAATCATCCTTTCGTTGATGGAAATAAACGGATTGGTGCATTAATTTTTATTTGGTTTCTTCAGAAAAATAAGCATCATTTGAAAAATAATGGGGAAACGAAAATTAATGATAATGCGTTAGTTGCTCTTGCACTTCTTGTAGCTCAAAGTCAGTCAGATCAAAAAGATATTCTGATTGAGCTAATTGTTAATCTAATCAAACGGTAATTTTGTAGATCTAAGGCTGAATTTCGTACACATTCCAAGCAGGATCTCCATAACTTATATTAGTTTTTTTACTGGGGTGTTTACTCCCCAGAATTCTAGATCAATACCCTCTAGATCATTCACACTAAAAGATGAAGCTATTTTTTGTAATTGTGTAAAATCAAATTGCTCACATTTTACAGTGGGCACTTGATTATCT
>JBAZRP010000084.1:10455-13046 GCA_041662885.1 Legionella sp. | reverse complement strand
ACGTCCCGCGGCTTGTCCGCGGGATCCAGGAAATTTGAATAAGTCAGAGACTGGTCGTATCAATCAAGATCTAACTGGATCCCGCGGACAAGCCGCGGGACGTCGGGAACAAAATTGTCAACAGACCCTAATGTAATCTTATAAATTGACGCCAAAACCATCCATGGTTTTTACATCCAATAATTACACCTAGGCTGTCACTGTAGAAGCCACATTATTATCCATACTTATTGATGGAGTAGGCTTTAAAAAATAGAAAAAGCTATCCCTGGATAGTTGATTGGTCGTGCGTTGGAACTCATCTAAAACTTGAAAAATCTTGGCGAAAAACAGCTCCGGCATTACTTCCAATTTTACTTCTTCCTTAAAATATCGTCTCTCAGTAGTTTTATATTTATGTTTTGTAGCCGATAAGTCGGACTCCAACCACACTTCTTTATCTTCATATCCACCTGTAGCTTTATAAACTTTCGGCATTAGATTACCAAATGACTTGAATAATTGACGCACACCTGTTTGATAGTGACCTTTCGGAATAAATGCAGTAATTGAATACAAATAACCTTCTTTATCTTTTTTACCATCGTATGCAAAAGTATTTTTTTGAAGTTCCGTTTTAAGGAAGTCAAATCCTCGATTAGTAATATATGAATCACACCACCCACTCCCATCTCGCTCTACAAATGAAGAAATCTTTAATTGGTTATCAGAAAAAAACAGCGCAATAGTTCCTCCACCCGGTATATCGATATGAAGTTTATTTTCTTCTGCACGAAACGTAACTGTTGTCTCATCATGCCCTTCTATATTTAACTCTTCTTTTGTTGAGAAAGTTTCATTTTTCGTTGTCATTTTCAATTTTATTTTCATTTTATACCTCTCTAGTTTATTTTAAAATTACATTTTTTATCGTGTCTATCTACTAATAGATAGACAATTAAAAGCAACAAATTACCATTCAACCAATAAAGCCTAAGTAAACTTAAGCTATCGGTAAAGAACGGTTATTTGTCTTAATCCACCACATCTTCGATGAATTGTTTCACAGAATTGATGGGGCCACGGTCACCATATAAACGTGACATCAATAAGGCACCTTCTATTTGCAACACCAAATAAAGCGGAAACTTATCCATGGGATACAATAATTTCATACTGCCTAACTGTTTCCCTTCAGTAAGGACCTCCTCAATCCATTGAGTAAGGGTTTTAAAAAAGTGCCTGGCTTTAATTTGCACACTTTCTGGCAAGGAAAGTAACTCTGATGCAAACATACCCCCCAGGCACATTTTCATTTCGTCAGCATAGGTTAGAGAAACAATAGATTCTATTAACATTAATAACTTATCCTTTGTAGATAAGTGAGCTTGACCTTTTATGTCGTCCAAAACGCTTGCGATACGATTTATTTGCCAGTCAATTACTGCTACTGCTAAATCTTCCTTGGCTGGATAATAATAATGAATACTGGATGTTTTAATTCCAACTTCAGCCGCGATATCTTTATAGCTGAATGCGTTATATCCACGCTTCTGAATAAGACTCTCAGCGGCACTCAATATTCGTTCTTGTGTGTTTAAATTTTTCATAGGCGAGGATACTATCTACTGATAGATAGATTGTCAAGTGTTTTTTATAATAAATTGAATTTCTTTTCACAAATATGCTTCTTTTTTATTAATTTGTTCCTATTTACATTAGGGTGTGCTTATAATTCAATTTTCTGAAGGTGTATTAATATGAATAATAAGTTTGACATATCTGTTAATGAAGATATTCCAGCCAATGAGCTTGAGCAATTAGTGGATGAGATTATAGAGCTGATGAGCTCACTTAATTTTGTGGAATCAGATGATAATACTGCGTATTTAAGTTTACTGAATAAAGTTGCAGAATTGGGAGCAAAGGATCCGGAAAAAAGCGCCCAAATGGTAAATCATCAAGGAGACTTTCAAGTAACTCCTTTGCATACAGCAGCGGGAGCTGGACTATTCAAATTAGTACAAGAACTTGTCAAATTTAATCCTGATTACACGCTTATAAATTGCTTTGGACAAACAGCAGCGATGAGAGCATTGAAGTACGCAAAAAGAAAGGATATTGCTGATTTTATTAACGACCATGCTGTCCAGCAAGAAAATAATTACATAAATGCATCAAGTAATGCAGGCGCAATTAGCAATACAAATAGTAATAATGAAAATGTAGATTTTCCTAATTCTTCTTCTAATCTCCATATCAATATACATGTGTCTTCTCAGGCAACTATTGAGGACATGCAAAAAATTGAACTACAACTTAAGCAGATGTTCTTCGGATCTAATGTAGAAACAGCCGCTTTAACTGATCATAAAATTGATAATGAAGATGATGATATTAATGCTATGGATCATAAATGATTGGGCTTATAGCAAATCACTTGGGGCTTGACCCTATGATCTTATCATCACTTAGCAAGCAGGATAATCCTAGGACGGGCTGGTAGGCCCTGAGGACACTGCCATTAAGTTAAGACTTTACGTCATCCTGAACGCAGTGAAGGATCTCCTGAAACTGGCCCAGAGCCACTTTCGGAGATCCCTCGTTGCACT
>JBAZRP010000084.1:0-10445 GCA_041662885.1 Legionella sp. | reverse complement strand
GGGATGACGGGCTCTAGCGCTTAACTTAATGGCAGTGGGCCCTGAGGGACACCCATTAATCGTAAAAGCAAGGAGTACCTAGATCTAGTAGCAGATCGGATTCATCGACCTTCTTTGGTTGATAAAAGCTATACATAGAGGGATTAGGATTAGAATTTGAATTTTCCTTATTCTTTTTGAGATTATTATTTTCACTCTCCATATTTGAAGCAACTTCATCATTATCAACATCTATGTCATCATCAGCGTCAACATCACCATTATCAACATCTATGTCATCATCAGCGTCAACATCATTATTAACAACAACATCATCATCCTGCAATGAATTATTTTCAGAGATCAAAGAATTGCTTTTTAGAGTTTCTGGTTGACTTATTGCTGGATACATTGCTAACGGAAATGTGCAATTTTTCAAAAAATCAATAGATAATGTCTGGCCATTATACAAGTAGTGTTTTAAATGCTGATCAAGTATTGATGTAGTTACACCAAAACGATGTGCAACTACTCCTTCTTTAGTTTGACTAATTACTTTATGGATATCGCGGATAGAAAATTTTTTCAGGTCCGTCGGAGTAGATTGCCAAGGCTGATTATAACGATCTGGGTACCTTGCCAACATGTCCTTTTCTTTCATTGCTTTTAATGAGGTGAAATCAAAACCAAATTTTCCGAGATACCGTTCCAAAACCCCTTTATCAACCCCGAGAGTGTTTCCGGCAGTTAATATCTTTGAGCTCTTACTAATTACTTTATGAATGTAATTAAAGGGGAGACTATCCAATACCAGTTTTTCTTTTTTTATTGGCTTATTATAGGTTGAAGAGCCCCAAGCCTGTTCTAAATCCTTTGGAGTGATCGATTTTAAACGATCTATTGATAATGACTCTCCATTATATTTAATTTTCGCCAAATATTGTTCCAAAGTAGAATGATTTAGACCAATATTTTCTACCAAGATTCTATTAGTTATCCTTGTATTTCCGTTCTTATAAATATGATTATGAAGTACAGAAAAGGGATAAGAGTCTGCGCCCTTGATTTTTGGAACCCATACTTTCTTATAATATTCACCATACTCTAAGGCCATACTCTTTTCCGTTAGTTCATTTTTTAATCTCAAATAAGTTAAATTAAATTTACCAAGATAAGTAATCAAGGTTCGGAAATGCAACTTTAAAAGAGTGCAGGCATTGGAGATTGAAGAAGACTTAATGATTATTCGGTGAATGTAATCCATTGAATAATTCACTTGGCGTGTTTTATGAGGCATGGCGATTATCTCAAAGTCTTGAGACTTAACCATCGCATCTAGACTCTGAGCAGACAGCTGTTTAAAATCTTCAAAAATAAAAGGCTTATCCTTAAATGTAAACTTACTCAATTGCACTTTGAACGTAGGCCCAACCATTAAAAATTTAAATGAGGCGGCTGTAAGAGAATGATTCTGGATACACTGGTGAATGTATCTAATATCATACTCTGCTAAATTAGCTGCCTGCGCTGCCATATGATGGTTATAAGCGTCTTTAAATTCGGACTTTACTTGCATTATCGAAAGATTTTTCAAGCTATGGAACGTCAAGGGCTGCCCGTCAAATAGAATTTGATTTAAATATTTTTCTAATGGAATTCCAAATACGCCTAGTTTGGATGCTGCCTCTTCAACGTTGGCACTTTTTATAATGGTTTGATGAACCAGTGAGAAAGAACGCTTTTTAAATTTGCGATTTTCCAGTGCTATTCTTTCTCTTTCCTTTTCATATAGCTTTTTTTTCCTTATAGTTTGCTTCAGTTTGCTTTGCATAATACGAACCGTATAAACTCAAAATATGGTGCATTATACATCAACGATTAAGTCAATGTTAATCAGTCTGCGTTCGATTTCAAGAAATTTGAATTTCTTTTGTTGATAAGCTTGTGTAGGTTTTGTTTTAGAAAGCCACTGTCAAAATGTACCTACAGGGCCTTAATGGCACTTACTTTTTAGAATTACTTGTTGTTAAGAGCTTGCGAGTACCTTGAGGGGCAAGCTCTGAGGGATCGTCATTTGTTCCAATCCTAATTAAAGCTTCCTTCTCCTGCTTGGCAGAAGAAGGTACCCCGCAGGGGGGGATTATTGCTATTAAGTTAAGCACTAGAGCCCGTCATCCCGAGTGCAACGAGGGATCTCCGAAAGTGGCACCGGGCCAGTTTCAGGAGATCCTTCACTGCGTTCAGGATGACGTCACGTCTTAACTTAATGGCAATAAAGGAGCGAATTACTGCCATTAAGTTAAGCACTAGAGCCCGTCATCCCGAGTGCAACGAGGGAGCTCCGAAAGTGGCACCGGGCCAGTTTCAGGAGATCCTTCACTGCGTTCAGGATGACGGACTGCGTTCAGGATGACGTAAGGTCTTAACTTAATGGCAGTAATCCGCCTACTGGCACCTTCTCCCTAAGGGGAGATGGGAGCTTCGATTGGGATCAAAAAGGTGAGGATCCCTCAAGATCATGTGCATGGGGAATTACTTTGCTTTAATAAAAATGTTGTAAGCTGTATTCCTTAAACTCCGTTCATTTCGGATGCGGTTCTTTTTTTGGTAGTACTCTTTATCTCTTGCTCATCACCTTGCACTATTTCCTTATGAGAAAATATTCCTTTAGTTGAAAGAAGGTTTTGATACTTTACAGTGTCTTCCTTTTCTTTAACTTCCAAATCATGCATTTTTTTATGGTATTTCGAACAAAGAACTCTAAAGTCAGTTAGTTCTGGCGGCCTCAATTTATTTAGTTCCAAATTAACAAGTTTCGAAAATTTGTCCCAGGATTTAACGATTTTGTCCTGTTTTCGCTCTTTTACTCCCAAGCTTCTTAAATTTAATTCTAATAGCGTATAGTTATGAGCAATGCCATCAAATATTGGGTTGTTTTCGTTAGGTGTAACGGTATGTTGTTTTTGTGAGTTGAAATAGTGAAGCACCTTAGCCCAGACATTATTGATTTCCTTTTCTGTTACAAGAGTCCACTTTTTGCAATTTTCAATATATGAAAATGGCTTATCAAAAAGGGATAGTTGATTGGATAATTCTGATGCCTCCTTAGAATCACGTTCGAGACTCCATGTATTCTTAAGATCAGAATATAAGCTACGCAGCACTTCTGCCCTTTTTAAAGAAACAACATAAGACATGAGATCCTCAATGATTTTTCCCTTAAAAAAGTGAGGTATTTTTTCTTGATATGCTTTAATTAACTTCATGCCTTCTTCTGGAGAACACCGAATTAACAAGAACTTTATCACATGGAGTATCCATTCGACCTCTGATCGCGGTTGTTTCAGGTAGGAAGAAAATAGTGCCTGGTCAAATGGATTTTCTAGAGTTAATAGGGATAAGAACCGTGTTTTATTATTTTGAAGTGCTGGTATCATTTTATCGATTATATATAAGCTCACATCTATAAAATCCAAGCATCTATCTTTTGCAGCACAATCAGAAGTATAATTCATCATTTCCATTAACATCACCCATAAAACAGCACTAATGTTGTCGTGCATGGTATGTTTATCGCTCGACTTTAACCAATCCAAGATCTTCAATCTATGTGATAGAGATAACTGTAGTATCCTTTCATTAATACCAGAGATCATTTTATCGACTAAGTCATCTAATTGCTTTTTGTTGTCTTTAATCAATGAAAACAGAGAGTGTACCAGGAACGGATATCCATGTAGTTGTGGTATGGAAATGATAGTATTCCATTGCCTGGATATAAAGCCTCGGATGTCTTGCGTTGAATGAACGAGTCCGAAATAAGTTAATTCATAGTTAAACAGTTTTTGGTAGTAATTAAAATTACGTTCACTCCCAGAAAGTTTCTTCAAAAGTTTCTGGTCTTCAAGTTGCTGCAGCTGGGATAAAAAAACCGTATCATCCTTTGCGTTGATGCTTTCTAATAGATAATCCAGTACTTCTCGAGGAACCTTATCATAATCAAGCTTTAGTATCAGTTGTTGCTTGTGCTTTAATTCGCAGATACTAAATAATGCGTCTATGAATGGTTTTATTACTTCTATTTTTTGATCTTTTAGGGTAGCTAGTATTAAATTTAAAATGGTATTGTATTTTGGCGTTAGCAAATCAGTTATAAACTGTTCCCCGCAAATGCGTTTACCATTTTCTAAAACTGTTTTAAACAGTGCACTATGTTTCGATGCTATTATGAGTGCAGATAGCCCATAATTTTTTATACGAAAAAGCTCGAGCAATTCTTTTGGATGTTCTTCATAGCGCTGCATAATACCTGTAATCAATACAGGCAGATCCTGTAAAGTATCCAGGCATCTAAAGGTGTAATCCATGTCCTTTGGGTTTATCAAACCATCCAATGGTGCATCTGTATAATTGTTTTTACCTATTAATAATGCATGCATCTCTTCAAATGTTTTTAAATCTTTTAATACGTGCAGTACTGTAAACAAATTTCGGTTATCTACTAATGAATAAAGACCGCCAGATGCAAATGGCCACTCACTGAATTTCACAGTATCCTTTCGAACACAGTCAGGTTTACACAGATAATATTCTATGATCTCCCAGGAGCTTAATTCTTTTGTGGCATTTGGTCCGTAAATTAATACAAAATTCAACCAAAAATCAAATCGATCAACAAAATTTAGTGGCAGCTTGAATTTACATAAGTTGTGCACAGGTTGATCTGGGTATGTTTGAGCGTGGTTTTTGAAGTATGTAATGATATTGCTGTCTGTTTGCAATAGTAACAGCAGTTTTTTCGCTTCTTCAACATAGACTGTCACATCAGCCAGTGCTTGATTTTCAGCAAAAGCGGCTACTAATAATAGCTTAGTGGTATTTTTAATTGCGTCAGAATTCAGTAATGGTGATTGTGTGTATGCATCATAGGTGGTTCTGAAATCAGGAAATTTACTCGCAATATCCTGTATTAAGGTTTGCTCATGAGCGACCAAATCTGTTCTTTTGCTATCCAATACGCGCTGTACATAAAGATAGTTATCAATGATATTCACTGGTTGTTCGAGAGCCAACGAAGCTTCTAATGCCCTTTTTTGCGATTTTTTCAAAATGGTACCTACAAAATAATAGTTCAAATTCAAGAATTGGTTAGAGCGTGTTTACAATTCAATTCTCCCAATCAAAGCTCCCTTCTCCCCTCGGGGAGAAGGTGCCCTTAGGGCGGATGAGGGCTTAGCAAAGTGGCATTGACAAAAAAATTTCATTACCGTCACCACCCTCATCCGCCCCTTCGGGGCACCTTCTCCCGCAAAGCGGGAGAAGGGAGCTTCAAATTAGGAGAATTGAATTATAAACACGCCCTAATAATACAACACCACATATTTTATGGTGCATTTAGTCACTGACATCCAGCAACTGAATCATAAAACCCATTTTATAAAGGCTGTAATCCCTTTTCTGCATTGCTATTTACCTCATTTTTGTCAGTATCTTTGTGAGCAAATACCCCATTAGATTGAAGAAGGTTTTGATAGTTTATAGTGCGCTCCTTTTCTTCAACTTCTAATGCAATCATCTTTCCATGGTATTTCGAACAAAGAACTCTAAAATCAGTCAGTTCTGGCGGACTCAATTTATTTAGTTCCAAATTAATAAGCTTAGAAAATCTATCCCAGGACTGCATGATTTCTTCCTGTTTTTCCTTTTCTACTCCCAAATTTCTTAACTTTAATTCTAATAGCATGTAGTTATCAGCAATGACTTCAAATATTGGGTTATTTGCGTTAGCTGGAACGGTATGTTGTTTTTGTGCGTTAAAATAGTGAAGCACCGTAGCCCAGGCCTCATTGATTTCCTCTTCTGTCACAAGAGTCCACTTTTTGTCATTTTTAATATAAGAAAATGGCTTATTACAAAGTGATAGTAGCTTGGATAGTTCGGATACATCCATGGAATCACGTTGGATACTCCATGTATTCATACCTTGAGCAAGCTCGGAATGTAAGCTACGCAGCACTTCTGCCCTTTTTAAAGAAACAACATAAGATGTGAGTTCCTCAATAATTTTTCTATTAAAAAACTCAGGTAATTTTTTTTGATATGCTTTAATTAACTTCATACCCTCTTCTGGAGAGCACTTTATTAATAACCATTTAATGCTCTGAATTACCCATTCAACCTGTGTAGTAGTAGTTTGCTTTAAGTAAGAAGAAAATAGTGCCAGGTCCACTGGATTTTCAAGAGTCAATAGAGATAGAAAACGTGCCTCATCATTTCGGAGTACTGGTATTATTGTATCGATTAAATCCAAGCAGTCTTTCAAATAATCAATGTGCATATCTTTTGCAGCACAATCAGAAGTATAATTCATGATTTCCATTAACATCACCCAGACAACGGCATCAATATTATTGTGCAAGGTATTTTTATCGGACAACTCAAGCCATTTCTCAATCTTTCTTCTATACTTAAAATATAAGCCTAAAATCCCACCATTGGTACACATAATCCTTATATTAACTAAGTCATTGAATTTTTCTTTATCGTCTTTAATCAATGAAAAAAGAGTTCGTACCAGGAACGGATGCATATGTATATCTGGTATGGAAATAATAGCACTCCATTGCCTGGATAAAAATCCTTGGATGTCTTGCGCTGAATGAACGAGTCCGAAATAAGTTAGTTCAAAGTTAAACAGTTTTTTGTAGTAATTATAATCACATTCAGAGTCAGATTCTTTAAGGATAGTCAAAAAGCGTTGGTCTTCAAGCTGCATGAGCTTGGATAAAAAAACCGTATCATCCTTTGCGTTAATACTTTCTAATAGATAATCCAATACTGTTCGAGGAACCTTATTATAATCAAGCTGGAGTATCAGTTGTTGTTTGTGCTTTAATTCGCAGATACTAAATAATGCGTCTATGAATGGTTTTATTACTTCTATTTTTTGATCTTTTAAGGCGGCTAGTATTATATTCAAAATGGGATTGCCTTTTGGCGTTATGAAATCAGTTATAAACTGTTCCCCGCAAATGCGTTTACCATTTTCTAAAACCGTTTTAAAAAGTGCGCGATGTCTCGAAGCTATTATGAGTTCAAATAGCCCGTAATTTTTTATACGAAAAAGCTCGAGTAATTCTTTGGGATGTTCTTCATAGCGCTGCATGATACCTGTAATCAATACAGGCAGATCCTGTAAAGTATCCAGGCGTCTAAAGGTGTAATCCGTGTCCTTTGGGTTTATCAAACCATCCAATGGTGCTTGTATATAATATTTTTTACCTATTAATAATGCATGCATCTCTTCAAATGTTTTTAAATCTTTTAATACGTGCAGTACCAGAAACAAATTTCGGTTATATACTAATGTATGAAGACGACCATATTCAAATGGCCACTCACCGAATTTCACAGTATCTTCTCGAACACAGTCAGGTTCACACAGATAATATTCTACTGACTTCCAGGAACTTAGGTATTTTGTGGCGTTTGGTCCGTAGATTAATGCAAAATTCAACCACAAATTAAATCGGTCAACGAACTCTGGTGGTATATCAAAATTACATAGATTGCGTATCGGCTGAATGGCATCTGTTTGAGCGTGATTTTTAAAGTATTCAATTACATTGCTGTATGTTTTAAATAGTAACAACAGTTTTTTTGCTGCTTCAACATAGACCGTCACATCAGCCAGTAATCGATTTTCAGCAAAAGCGGCTACTAATAATAGCTTAGTGGTATTTTTAATTGCGTCAGAATCCAGTAATGGTGACTGTGTGTATGCATCATAGGTGGTTCTGAAATCGGGAAATTTACTCGCAATATCCTGTATTAAGGTTTGCTCATGAGTGACCAAATCTGTTCTTTTGCTATCCAATACGCGCTGTACATAAAGATAGTTATCAATGATATTCACTGGTTGTTCAAGAGCCAATAAAGCTTCTAATGCCCTTTTTTGCGATTTTTTCAAAATGGTACCTACAAAATAATAGTTCAAATTCAAAAATTGGTTAGAGCGTGTTTACAATTCAATTCTCCCAATCGAAGCTCCCTTCTCCCCTCGGGGAGAAGGTGCCCGTAGGGCGGATGAGGGCTTAGCAAAGTGGCATTGACAAAAAAATTTCATTACCGTCACCACCCTCATCCGCCCCTTCGGGGCACCTTCTCCCGCAAAGCGGGAGAAGGGAGCTTTGATTGGGAGAATTGAATTATAAACACGCCCTAATAATACAACACCACATATTTTATGATGCATTTAGTCACTGACATCCAGCAACTGAATCATAAAACACATTGTATAAAGACTGTAACCCCTTTTCTGTATTGCTATTTACCTCATTTTTGTCAGTATCTTTGTGAGCAAATACCCCATTAGATTGAAGAAGGTTTTGATACTTTACAGTGCGCTCCTTTTCTTCAACTTCCAATGCAATCATCTTTTCATGGTATTTAGAACAAAAAGTTCTGAATTCAGTCTTTTCTGGAGGGCTTAATTTATTCAGCTTCGAATTTACAATTTGAGAAAATCTATTCCAGGACTGAATGATTTCCTCCTGCTCTTCATTTTTTAGTTCTAAGTCCATTAGCTTAAAATCTAGACGCGCGTATGCTGTATAAATCTCATCAAATAGAGGGTTATTGGTCATAGCAGTACCATCCCTTTGCTTTAGTAAGTTGAAATACTCTAGCACTGTAGTCCAAGCTTCATTGATTTTCTTTTCTGTCACCAAAATCCACTTGTCGCCTAGATCACTATAAGAAAATGGCTTATCAGTTCGTGATAGGAAATCAAAACCTGATAGTCGCTTGGCTAATTCTGATGCATAGTTGGAATCGCGTTTGAGACTCCATGTGCCCTGAAGATTATAATGTAAGGCACGAAGCAGTCTTGCCCTTTCTAAGGAAGCAACATAAGATGTGAGTTCCTCAATAATTTTTTTATTAAAGAACTCAGGTAGTTTTTGCTGATATGCTCCGATTAATTGCATGCCTATTTTTGGTGTGAAATTTATTAATAATAATTTAATGCACTGGATTACCGATTCAACCTTTGTTGTGGTTTGCTTTAGATAGGAAGACAATAATGCCAGGTCAAATGGATTTTCAAGGGTTAATAGTGATAAGAAACGTGTATCATCATGTCGGAGTGCTTGTACCATTTCATCGAATAAGTCCAGGATTGTTTCCATAAAAACCATGTGTATATTTCTGGCATCACAATCAGAAATATAATCCATGACTTCTATTAGCATAGTCCATAAAATGGCGCCAATATTGTCTTGAATTATATTTTTATCAGGTGATTTAAGCCAAATTGAAACTGGGGTTCTATGATAACGAATTAATAACGCTTTACTCCTATTGGCATAACTACAAGAAATCACTTTATTAACTAACTCATCGAATTGTCCCTTGTTGTCTTTAATCAATGAAAAAAGAGTTCGGACCAAGATCGGATATGTATGTATGTTACTTTTAGAAAGGATAGCCTCCCAATTTCTGGATAAAAATCCCTGGATGTATTGATCTGAATCATTAAGTCCGTAATGAAACATTTTTTGGTAATAATTTAAATCATGATCATGTTCTGCTTCAATAATGCTCTTCAAAAGACGCTGATCTTCAAATTGCACCGACTCGGATTGAAGTTTCCTATTATCATTAACGTTGATGGTTTTTGATAGAGAATCCAATACGTTACGAGAACTCGAGCCGTCAATGAACTCTTGTAATAACTCAAGGTTACACAGATCACGCACCGGTTGCTCCGTATTTATTTGAGCGTATCTTTTAAAGTATTGAATTACATTGCTGTATGTTTTAAATAGTAACAACAGTTTTTTTGCTTCTTCAACATAGACCGTCACATCAGCCAAGGCTTTATTTTCTGCAAAAGCAGCTACTAGTAATAACTTAGTAGTATTTCTAATTGCGTCAGAATCCAGTAATGGTGACTGTAGGTATGCATCATAAGTGGTTCTAAAATCAGGGAATTTACTCTGAATATCTTTTATTAAGATTTGCTCATGAGCTACCAAATCGGTTTTTTTACTATCCAATATACGCTGTATATAAAGATAATTATCTATGATATTTAACGATGTTTGGTCGGAAAGCCCTGTGGATTTTGGTTCGTTGAAAACAAATTTTATCAAAATAGCACCTACAAAATAATAGTTCAAATTTAAGATTTGACTAATAATACGACACTACCCACTTTACTGTCAATTTGTTTTTTTTGTATGCATTTGCACGGGTTATTGCTTTCTCAATTTCCGTTTTAATAAATTTTAATGTAGATCTCATCCAGATAAATCAGATAATTATCAAATTTATCTATGGGGTGTTTAATTCATCCCCACCGCCTACGTACCGCGGCTTGTCCGCGGTATCCAGAGATTTTGAATAAAGCAAAGTCTTGTTGCATAAATCCAGAACCGACTGGAACCCGCGGACAAGCCGCGGGA
>JBAZRP010000083.1:0-13352 GCA_041662885.1 Legionella sp. | reverse complement strand
ACCCCATATTAAAGATTGACCGAAAGGTAGCAAAGGAAGCGCTTTTATTACAAAGAAAAAAATGGTTGCTTGAAAATGACGCTGCTTAAGGCAGCGCCATTAGGCCAAGGCCTAACCTATGCTTGCTGATAGCTTAGACTAATTTACACGCTACCTACATAACTTAGACCAACATAGGGTCCATAAAGACTATAATCAGTTGTGCCAACTGCAAGGCCAGTACTTACTAATTGAGTCTGTAAGGCATTAAAGTAATTTACAGCCAAATATCCAGCCTTGACATTCAATAAGCCTTGTCCAGTTGCATAGGAATAATTAACACCTAACTCTGCTTGTAGACTTGGAACCATTACTGAAGTATTCGCATTAACCCCGGCTAGTACCACTTGTCCAGAGGGATCTAACAAGCCTGCGCTAAAACGATTAGTTCCATATAAAATAGAACCAGAACCATTAGCAGTAATACTAAATGCATCACTAAAATGATACGCATAATCAATACCGGCAATTGGGCCAACACCTTTATAATCAGTATTATTAAAAGTGCCACCTAACCAATTAAAGCTAATTGGTGCTGCAAATGCAGGAGTAACTCTAGAAATGTGGAAGGCATAACAAGTCTGGGCATCGACATCAATATGAGCATATTGTAAACCGCCGTAAAAACGTAATTGTTTTACTAAACCAAAATTCGCTAACTGACCAAGTTCTATGTTTACTTGGTCAAAAGTATTTTGACCAAGAGCGACAAAAGATTGATCGGCAACAAAAATAAGAGGTTCTGCAAAACCCACATCACCTAGAACTGCAGGTTGCGTATCGTTCCAGGATTGATTGCTGTTGTTAGTATAGTGCAACCAGTTCACTGTGACGTCATTACCGGTATTAAAATGGTACGCTCCATCAAGCAAAAAGCCCCAATTCCATTGGTTGTCAATTGTTCCTAATAAAGGATTAGTAGGTACAGTTAAAAATTCTACGGGCCCAGCACTAGTTAAACCAGGAAGAGCAAAAGGAATTTCAACTATAGTTCCGAAAGTATTTTGTGTAGCGAAGCTTGAAGATAAATACAAACCTTGGACACCAAACTCCCAAGCACTACCGACACAAGGAACGGTAACATTTCCTGGGGTACAGACTGGCCCCATAGCACCTGCACAAGCCAAACCATGAGCGCTTAAACCCAATACCGCAATTACTACATTTTTCAACATAAAAACTCCATTTTTGAATAAAAAAAAACCCATCACGAATGATGGGTTTTGAAAAACTATTAATCAATAAATGATTAAACGTTACCAGTGTACTTAACACCGAAGATAAGACCAGATGCAGCAAAGTCAGTATCAGCTAAAAGTGGAGTGTTGTTTTGAGCGTTGAAGTAGTTGAACCACATGTAACCAACGTCTAACATCAAATCACCTTGTGCCATTGCGTAGTTGTAGTTAACGCCTAACTTAGCTTCAACTTCTGGAATCATTGCATTCTTAGAAGTATTAAGTTGTAAGTTAGCTACAGCTGGAACGTTCAAGTTAAAGCTAGTAGTACCAACTAAAATTGCAGTAGCAGCATTAGCATAAATTCCGAAACCGTTACCGAACACGTAGTTCATGTCGATACCAGTACGTGGACCAAAGCCACTGAAGTTAGAGCTGAAGTTAGCAACTGAATTGTTGTTGAAGTCTTCGTCATCATCAAAGTCAAAGAAACCTAGGTCAATGTTAGTTTGACGTTGGTAGTTAGACCATTGAACACCACCATGGAAACGAATTTTCTTGTTAGCGCTGAAATCAACGAATTGACCGAATTCAACGTTCACAGCATTCCAAGTATTGGCAACATTGAAAACAGCTGCTGTATCGAATTCATCGACAAGAATTTCGTTAAGTACTGGGAATGTGAAGTTAGTGCTTCCATCCAAGTAGTACCAGTTAATGTTAATATCGTTACCAGTATTGAAGTGGTAAGAACCTTCTAGTTTAAAGCCCCAGATCCAGTTGAAAGAATTGTCAGTTGGACCGAAGTTATCAACACCTGCAAATATCTCAGCAAGGTTTTCATTTCCTATAGCAATGTTGACTTCGCTCAAATGACTTACTGGTTGTAGATAAAGAGCTTCAATTCCAATGTCCCAAGCAGTTCTTTCGCAAGGTACAGTAACATTTCCTGGTGTGCACACTGGTCCCATAGTACCAGCGAATACTGCACTGCTACCTAAAGCAAGAACAGCCACCGCTGTTTTTTTCAAATTTAACATGCTTATCTCCACTTTTTTATTATTAATTTCCGTTAGTCACTAATTTTGAAAATCAGTAACAGTACGCATTCTTCGCTCTAATCGAGAGCGTACCTAGATAAATTATCCAACTGGACTTTAACAAAGTCAACAGTATTACTGAAATTTCTTAAAATTAAACTAATTATATATTACCAACATACTTCACACCAAAGATCAAACCAGATGCAGCAAAGTCTGAATCAGGTAAAATTGGTGAGTTGTTTTGTGCATTAAAGTAATTAAACCACATATAACCCACATCTAAAGCTAAGTTTCCTTGAGCCATAGAATAGTTGTATTGAACACCTAACCTAGCCTCAACTTCTGGAACTATAACATTTTTAGAGCTATTAAGTGCGAATGCTCTATTAAACGTATTAAACGTCGCTACAGGACCAAAATTAAAGGTACTTGTACCAGTTAGAATTGCAGTAGCAGCTTTTGCATAAATACCTAAGCCGTTACCGAATACATAATTCATGTCGATACCAGTACGTGGACCAAATCCAGCAAAGTTTGAGTTGGAATTCAAAAGAAAATTATTGAACACGTATGCATTTAAATTTCTTTGAATGTTTGCCCATTGAACACCACCATGAAAACGAATTTTCTTGTTGGCGCTAAAATCAACAAACTGACCTAGCTCAGCGTTTACTGCATCCCAAGTATTATCTACTGAAAAATTAAAATCATCAGGTGCTATTTGGAATAAAGAAAAATCAGTAGTTCCATCCAAATGGTACCAGTTTACATTAAAATCATTACCTGTATTAAAATGATATGATGCTTCTAATTTAAAACCCCAAATCCAATCAAAAGAATTATTGTTTACACCTAATTCTAAATTAAAAGGAATAGGATCATCATTGCCAAATACTCCGTCTGGAATAACACCACTAATATCAATAGTACTTAATTGGCTAATGGGTTGTAAATACAATGCTTCAATACCAACATCCCAAGCAGTTGTTTCACACGGAACAGTAACATTTCCTGGGGTACAAACAGGCCCCATAGTTCCTGCAAATAATGCACTACTTCCTAGAGCAAGTACCGCAACTGCTGATTTTTTCAAACGTAACATGCCTTATCTCCACTTTATAATTGCATTTTTATAAAACAAAGCAACACAATTTTTAGCTGTCAATAGCATGCTATCGTTTTTCAAGTTCGAAGCATGCAACGTACCTAGTATTACAGCGATTAAAAATATGTCAACAAATATGAAAAAAAAAATTGAATATTTTCATGCATATACACATTAAATGAGCACTAGCGGTAATTATTACACAAAGAGTGACTGGATTTTTTGCTTTTAGTAAATCGTGGTATCCTTAGCACTCAACAGCTATTTAGGATTTTACGAAAATGCAGAACCTAATTATCAACCAACCTGATGATTGGCATGTCCATCTTCGCGATGGTGAACTATTACAACATACGGTACCAGCAACCGCTCTAAGTTTTGCTCGTGCACTTATTATGCCCAACCTAAAACCAGCTCTTACTAATATACAAGCACTTATTGCTTATAGAGAACGAATTGGTGCTTATATTCCCAAGGGAAATGACTTTGTCCCTTATATGACTTTTTATTTGAATGAATCAGTACAAGCTAATGAGTTAATTAAAGCTGCAACAAATAACTACATATTAGGAGCCAAATTATATCCAGCAGGAGCAACTACTAACTCTGAAGCCGGAGCAAAATCGTTAACGGCTCTTTATCCCTTGCTAGAAATTATGCAAGAAAATAATTTAGTGTTACAAATCCACGGTGAAATCACTCATGGTGATATTTTCGAACGCGAGGCATTATTTATTGAACAACAACTCAAGCCTTTAATCGCCAACTTTCCGAACTTACGTATTATATTAGAACATATTTCAACTAAAGAAGCGGTAGCATTCATAGAAAATACACCCCCGAATATTGCTGCGACCGTAACCCCACATCACTTACTTTACAACCGCAATACCTTACTAGCCGGCGGCATTAAACCGCATTATTATTGTTTACCCATTTTGAAACACGAGCAGGATCAAAGAGCGCTATTACAAGCGGTAGCCAGTGGCAATCCTAAATTCTTTGCTGGAACCGACAGCGCACCTCATGCAATTAATGCTAAAGAAACAAGTTGCGGTTGTGCTGGAATTTATTCAGCGCCTTATGCCTTAGCTTTATACGCCCAAGTATTTGACAATCTCAACCAATTATCAAAACTTAATGATTTTACCAGTCGCTTTGGCGCTGAATTTTATCAATTACCTCTAAATGAAAAACACATAGAGCTAATTAAATCACCACAAACTATTCCTGACTCACTACCTTTAGGAAAGGACAAAGTTATACCTATAGCTGCTGGTGACATCATATCCTGGAGAATTAATGGCTTCATTTGACAGCATCTTAAGCACAAACATCAAACAAAGATTTCGTGGATTTTTACCCGTGGTCGTTGATATAGAAACAGCGGGCATTGAACCACATTCTAATGCTTTATTAGAAATCTGCATTGTATTAATTGAAATGAATGATCATGGTTTACTGCAGCGCGGTCAAAGTTTTTTCGAACATATTCAACCTTTTTCAGGCGCAGTATTAGATCAAAAATCCTTAGACTTTAATCAAATAGACCCCTTTCAACCCTTACGTTTTGCTGTTGAAGAAAATGTTGCATTAGAACGTTTATTCAAACCAATAAATGCAGCCCTTAAAAAATCGCGCTGCCAAAGAGCGGTTTTAGTCGGCCACAATGCCTGGTTTGATTTATTATTTTTAAAAGAAGCGATCAAAAGAACCAACATTAAATCACCGTTCCATGCCTTCACCTGTTTTGACACAGCAACGCTTGGCGGCCTCATCTACGGCCAAACGGTATTAGCCAAAGCAGCACAAGCAGCAGGAATAGCCTTCGATGCCAACGAGGCACACTCAGCAATTTATGATGCGGAAAAAACTGCAGATTTATTTTGCGCAATGACGAATCAATGGCGACTTTTGAATGTAACGGATAATGACTCCCCGCCTTAGCGGGGATTACAAAGGCTTACAATTCTTCTGAATGTTTCGCTAAATACTCTGCAACACCTTTAGGAGAAGCCTTCATACCTGCATCTCCTTTTTTCCAACCAGCAGGACAGACTTCGCCATGCTCTTCAAAATATTGAACCGCATCAATAATTCGCAATAGTTCATCAATGTTACGACCAATCGGCAAATCGTTAACAACTTGCGAACGCACCATGCCATTAGTATCGATAATAAAAGCACCACGGAATGCAATACCAGCAGCTGGATGTTCAACCCCATAAGACTGACAAATGCTATGCGTCATATCTGCAGCCATAGTATAACGAACAGGACCAATACCACCTGCATTTACTGGAGTATTTCTATAAGCATTGTGCGTAAAATGAGAATCAATTGATACTGAAACCACTTCCACGTTACGGCTCTTGAATTCTTCAATACGATTATCTAAAGCAATTAGCTCTGAAGGACAAACAAAAGTAAAATCTAAAGGATAGAAAAATACCAGTCCGTATTTACCTTTTAAATGCTCATGTAAATTAAATTTATCAACAATTTCACCAGTACCCAATACGGCTGCAACGGTAAAATCTGGTGCTTTACGACCAACTAATACACTCATTATCTCTCTCCAATTGTATTTAATCTATGCCGCAACTGCTTCACGTAGCATGGGCTCTAATTCACCTTGTTGAAACATTTCTGCAATAATATCCGAACCACCAATCAACTCACCTTTAACGAATAACTGAGGGAACGTTGGCCAATCAGACACTTGAGGCAATGTTTGACGAATATCCGGATTAGCAAGTATATCAACGAAAGCAAAATCAACTCCACAAGCCTCGATACACTGAACTGCACGCGCTGAAAATCCGCATTGAGGCATCTTGGGAGTACCTTTCATATAAAGCAAAATTGTAGTCTCGGCAATTTGCTGTTTAATTTTATCAATAGTATCCACATCTTCACCTTATCTAAATAAATCCCGCTAATTATGTCGAAAAGCAAGGCAAGCCGCAACTATTGAATATACCATCCATCCTGCTACACTAAGCGCTTGATAACTCATGGAGATAATAATGACTTTTACCTTACCCCAATTGCCTTATGCAATGGATGCCTTAACACCTTATATTTCAAAAGAAACTTTAGAATATCATTATGGCAAACACCACCAGGCTTATGTAAACAATTTGAACAAATTGATTCCTGGAACTGAATTTGAATCTATGGATTTAGAACAGATTATTATGCAATCCAAAGCTGGTATTTTTAATAATGCCGCTCAGGTATGGAACCATACTTTCTATTGGCATTGCCTAAGCCCCAATGGTGGTGGTGAACCCAAAGGTAAATTAGCTGAATTAATTAACCAATATTTTGGTTCATTTGCGGCATTTAAAGAGCAATTCACCCAAGCCGCCATAACCACTTTTGGCTCAGGATGGGCATGGCTGGTACAAGACGCAGATGGCGCCTTAAAAATAATAAGTACTGGCAATGCGGGCACACCTATGACTGAAGGTTTAACAGCTCTATTAACCTGTGATGTTTGGGAACATGCTTATTATATAGATTATCGCAACTTAAGACCCGATTACGTCAGTGCATTCTGGTCCTTAGTAAATTGGGAATTCGTTGCCAGTAATTTAAAATAAACTTAAGGATGAATCATGGCTTTTATGACTTGTTACAAGCAATTGCCTATCACATTTACCCATGGAAAGGGCGTTTGGTTATTTGATGAACAAGGGGATGCCTATCTGGATGCTTTAAGTGGCATAGCAGTTTGTGGTTTAGGGCATGCCCATCCTGATGTTACCAAGACCATCCAGGAACAGGCAGCTAAATTGTTGCTGGTTTCTAATTATTACCAGAGCAAAGAGCAAGAACAATTAGCGACCAAGCTTTGCGCATTAACGGGCATGGAGCAAGGCTTTTTTGCCAATTCTGGCGCTGAAGCGAATGAAGCGGCTATTAAGCTAACGCGCTTGTATGGTCATAAAAAAGGCATAGAAACCCCATCAATTATAGTGATGGAAGGTGCTTTTCATGGTCGCACTATGGCTACTTTAACTGCATCAGGTAGCCGTAAAGTGCAAGCGGGCTATGAGCCACTAGTTCCAGGCTTCATACGAGCACCTTATAATGATCTCGATGCCATTCATACTATTGCTGCCAATAGAGAAGATGTAGTAGCAGTAATGGTTGAAACTATTCTTGGTGAAGGTGGTATTCACGTTGCTGATGAAAGTTATCTAAGAGCCTTGGCGAATCTTTGTGAAGAGCATGATTGGCTGTTAATTTTTGATGAGGTGCAAACAGGGAACGGCCGTACTGGTAAACTGTTTTCCTACATGCATTACGGTATTAAGCCTGATATTTTAACCACGGCCAAAGGTTTGGGTAATGGCATGCCCATTAGTGTTTGTTTAATGCGCAATCGAGCCGTTGACTTATTTAAGCTGGGCAACCACGGCTCAACCTTTGGTGGTAATCCACTGGCTTGTGCTACTGCCTTAACTGTTTTAGAAATTATTGAGCGCGATAAGATATGCGAACAAGTAAGCAAAAACAGCGCCATATTAATGGACAAGTTGATTACTGAATTAGGTGAACACCCGCACGTTAAAGCGATTCGAGGTAAGGGCTATATGATAGGCATCGAGTTGGACAGACAAGCTAATGATGCCCGTGAAATAGGCTTGAAACATAAAGTCTTATTTAATGTTGCAACAGATACTGTCATACGTTTACTACCGCCGCTGATTATTACACCGGAAGAAATTGACGAATTAGTACAAAGAATAACCCGGACTATTGATGAGTATACTAATACACCAAGGTGATCTATAAGCGCTACGTCATCCCTGGCAGCGAGAGGCCTCTACAAATTAGTATGGTGCCAACTTCGGGAGATCCCTCGCTACGCTCGGGATGACGGGCTCTAGTGTTTAACTTAATGGCAGTAATCTGCACCTTTACTGCCATTAAATTAAGACGTTACGTCATCCTGAACGCAGTGAAGGATCTCCTGAAACTGGTATGGTGCCACTTTCGGAGATCCCTCGCTACGCTCGGGATGACGTTGTAGTATGCTCGGGATCTGATTTATCCCCACGAAAATGCACTAAAAATATTGAAATAGATTAAAATTAATGATCTACTATCGTTTTTTTTGTATGGAACAACGATGATTGCTGAAAAATTATTATTTACCGCGTTAGTTGAAGGATGTCCATTTATTCATGAGAATCGTATCAATGCTGTTTTAGATGTATCAATTGCTCTCAGGGATAGTCAAAATCTATCATTAAGCCAAATAGGCCGTTCGCTGAAAGGCTCTATCGATATCAAGCACAAAATTAAAAAAGTAGACCGACTAGAGGGTAATGGGAAGCTTCATGAAGAGCTGAGTGATTTGTATATTGCTTTATCCAATTATGTATTTACTTATTTATCACAAGATCCAACCCTTCCGATCGTTATTGATGTATGTTTTATGAAAGATGATCGTGCGATTCAAATGCTTAGCGCAGAAGTGACAACAAAAGGGAGAACCCTTCCTGTGTACCGAAAACTCTTCAAAGAAGGAGAGTTGAAGGAGCAGACGCAAGACTTTTTAAAAGGATTAGCTCATTGTATCCCCAAAGGTCGTAAGGTGATTATAATAATGGATGCAGGATTTCATTGTGAATGGTTTAAGCTTATAGATTCTCTGGGATGGTCTTGGATTTGCCGTGTGAGACAAGGAAAAAGCCTTAAATTTCTTAATACTGATTCTTGGTTGAGTATCAAAGATTTTATACCGACTATAAAGGAAAAAACCACAAATTATGAACAAGTACTATTAACCAAGGAGCATGAATATGCTTGCAGGTTAATAACAACAAAACGTTCCCCAAAAGGCCGAGTATTAAAAGATTCTCGAGGCAATACCAACGGAAAAGGCGCATCTGGTCGTTATAAGAGTGCCGGCAAAGAACCTTGGATTTTAGTAACCAATCTCTCTGCAGATGAATATAAATCAGCACAAATTGTTACTCTATATTCAAAACGTATGCAAATAGAGGAGTCGTTTCGTGACATCAAGAGCCATCAATTCGGTTTGTGTGGTCGGTATATCCGCACTAAGTGTATTCATCGATGGGGTGTCAAAATGTTATTGGCTGCAATAGTTCAGATTACCTATTGGGTGATTGGTGTTATTGGTCACAGCCAAGGAATGCAAAGGGTTTTTCAAGCAAATACCGTCAGGGATAAAAAAGTATTTTCATACTTTACACTAGGCAAACTAATTATTGAGCACAATAAAGTTAATGAACTAATTTTTGATGAATCCATACTTTCTGATGTGATTAATACCGAGCTGAACAGAAAATGGTGAGTTTCGTGGGGATCTTTCAGCTCGGGATGACGTTGTAGTATGCTCGGGGTGACGTTGTAGTACCTCGGGGTGACGTTGTAGTACCTCGGGGTGATGTTGTAGTACCTCGGGGTGATGTTGTAGTACCTCGGGGTGACGTTGTAGCATTTTCTCTAGCCAGGGCTATACTTTTACTACGAACACCAACTCTATCGCATTATGCGCTTAAATAAAAAGCACTTTGCCAGCTTGTTAAAAACGCTTGCCGATATAGGCGTTGCGCTGTCTGCAGAAAAAAATCCTACTCGGCTTTTAGAAAGCATTCTCCTGCAAGCAAAAAAAATCACCAATGCAGATGGGGGGACACTTTATTCCTGCCAAGAGGGTACGGAGCTTAAATTTGAAATTATGTTAAATACCTCCATGGGCCTGCAATACGGCGGCACTAGCGGGCAGCCATCGAAATTCAACAATCTGCCTCTTTATGACGCAAAAGGCAGGCCAAACAAACACATGCTTGCGCCTTATGCTGCAATCAGCCAAAAAACCATTAATATAAAAAATGCCTATACAAATAAGCAATTTGACTTATCAGGAACCAAAGCATTTGATCAAATGACTGGATATCATTCACAATCTTTTCTTACCGTTCCTATGACCAATCACTTAAATGAAGTCATTGGGGTGCTGCAATTAATCAATGCGCTGGATAAAAAAACCAATGAGGTGATTGCCTTTTCAGCCCTAGATCAACTGCTAGCAGAATCTTTAGCCTCACAAGCCGCCATTATTGTAACCAACACTCAACTTATTGGAGCACAAAAACAATTATTTGACTCTCTTATCCAATTAATTGCCCAAGCCATTGACGAAAAATCTCCCTATACTGGCGGTCATTGTCGCCGTGTGCCCGTAATCACAAAAATGATAGCCGAGGCCACTTGTACCATTGATAAAGGCCCTCTTAAAGATTTTCACTTAACTGAAGATGAACTCTATGAATTAGAAGTAGCTGCCTGGTTGCACGATTGCGGAAAAATAACCACTCCTGAAGCAGTTGTTGACAAGGCAACTAAACTGGAAGAAATAATCGATGGCATTCATCTAATTGACACCCGTTTTGAAGTATTGAAACGTGATGCCACAATAGAATCCCTGCAAGAACAAAACAAAAAAAACACCGGTACAGACTATAAGCTAGAAAACGATAAAAAGTTACAAGCTTATATAAATAAGCTGGATAAAGAACGTGATTTTCTAAGGAAATGCAATATCGGTGGTGAAAAAATGCAACCAGAGGATATTGAAGCCATTCATAAAATTGCCCAATACCGCTGGCTTACACCCAATGGGCAAGAAGAGCCTTTTCTAAGTGACGAAGAAGTAAGTCTACTGGATATTAGTCGCGGCACTTTATCAGGAAAAGAACGCAATATTATTAACAGACATGTTAGCATGACTATCAAAATGCTTAAGTCGCTACCTTATCCTAAAAATTTAAAAAATGTTCCCGAATTAGCCGGTTGTCATCATGAAAAAATGGATGGTTCTGGTTACCCAAGAGGTTTAGTGAAAGAACAAATGTCTATTCCTGCTCGGATGATAGCAATAGCAGACGTCTTTGAAGCGCTGACGTCCAATGATCGCCCTTATAAAAAAGCCATGCACTTATCGCAAGCGCTGTCCATTCTTGGACAAATGAAATTAGACGGTCACATTGATCCGGATTTATTTGATGTATTTATGCATTATAAAATTTACCAACAATATGCGGATCAATACTTAAATAAAGAGGTTTTTGATTTGGTTGATGTAACTACCATTCCTGGATACAAGTCACTTTAAAAGGTAAACGTCTGGCCTTTAACAACAAAGCCTAAAAATCCATCCTTTTTCGCATTGGGTAAATTGCCAGGATTATAATGATACAGCCACATTTTATTTCTGATTTCCAAGGGTAATTGCAACAGATCAGAATAATGTGCATGCACACCGCTTTTATGTTCTTGAGTTTCACAATCGTGAAAAATAATATCAGCTTCTTGATAAAAAGCAGATAATTGCTCTGGTGCACTTTGAGTGTCTGAAGTAAAAAATATTCTTTTTTTATTATAAGTAAATAATAAACCAAAACTAGGCATTAATTCATAATCATTATAATAATGCACGGTTTGAACTAATTTAAAATAAATTGAATGCCAGATAAAACCTTCATGATGTTTAATTGGGTGCAGGTTAAAATAAGTTCCTAAACAGGCTTGTCTATTAGGAATAGTACTTAGCCCTCCGGATAGCGTTTTATTCCATAAATCATCTACCAAGGTTTCTGAAATATACAAATTAGGCAATCCCTTACTGTCTTCTTTAAAAAAGCGAGTAAGAGCTAACCATTCCAAACCACCGCTGTGATCACCATGTAAATGCGTTATATAAACATTATTAACATCATTATAGCTTCTTTTTTGCTCAAATAATGCGTGTCGAATATCAGCACCCGCATCTATAAGGAGGGAATCACCATCTAATTCAAACAAAATATTTGACTGATAATTTTCAAATCCAACGGTAAAGGCAGAGCCACTACCCAGAAAAATCATTTTCAAACTCATGTTTACTCCCTTAAACCCACTATAAATGCAAAGTCCTTTTTAAAGAGTATGCAATAGCTGTTGAATTGTCAAAGTTACACTATCTGCCTGGTTGGTAAAAATAAATTCTATACCGCGGTTTAACTCTCGGTATAAACTGTATGCAGAATCAACAAAGCCAACTCCGCTTTTTTGTTTTGCATTTTGTAATTTTTTTATAAATTTATTTCTCATTAACACATAATTACCCAAAACTCCGCCATAATTATCCTCTAGGCTCAATTCGCAAAATTGGCGTACATTATTATGCCCTGCAACTAACAGCAGCGATTGCTTGGGAAAAAGGTTTAGATTTTGAAATATGCGGTGATCTAAAGACAAAAGATAATAATGTTCTTGAGGATGCAACCCCTGCAACTCTTGTTTTAATACCTCACCGTGTACAAAAGGGGTTTTCAACTCAATAAATAAACGCAGACTGTTCGCGTATTGTGCTAGCACTTCTGCTAAAGTAGGTATGCCAGGCTCCAAAGCGCGTAATTGTGTAAAACTCAGCTCGGATATTAAAACATTATGTCCCCACAAGCGTTGCAAACTCAGATCGTGATTAACAACTAAAACTCCATCTGCCGTTGCACGCACATCAAATTCAATACCCCAACAACCAGCTTTTTTGGCAGCTTCAAAAGCTTGTAGCGTATTTTCAATAATCCCTTGAGCATTATTATGCGCTCCTCTGTGAGCGATTATGCGGGCATTTTGCACTGATTCAATAGTGGGCTTCGGTCGTGGAATAATAGCAAATGTCTTATTTACCAAGCGTTCTGCAACATCAATCAGCATATTCAAATCCAGGTTCAGAGTATTCATCATTTTAAGCAATGGTTTTGTAAAAGGCAAAATTCCAGGAACATAGCTGCTCTCTTCTCCCCAAGGGCAGTCGGGACACTGCCATTAAGTTAAGTACTAGAACCCGTCATCCCGAGTACAACGAGGGATCTCCGAAAATAGCTCTGGGCAAGTTTCAGGAGATCCTTCACTGCGTTCAGGATGACGTAAAGTCTTAACTTAGTGGCAGTGGGC
>JBAZRP010000082.1:7611-13552 GCA_041662885.1 Legionella sp. | reverse complement strand
TTGTTCAATTAAGGAAATCAATTCTTCCTGAAACAAATCAAAGCGGTTTAATAAGGTATTCGCTTTGGTTGTGTATCGATTATATGCAATTACTGCAGGTATCGCGGTAAATAGACCCAAGGCTGTTGCAACAAGTGCTTCTGAAATACCCGGAGCTACCATAGCAATAGTTGCCTGTTGTGCATGACCTAAAGCCTGAAATGATGTCATTATACCCCAAACTGTCCCAAATAAACCCACGTAAGGTGAAATAGATCCAACGGAGGCAAAAAAGGGTAAATGCTGTTCTAATTCTTCAGCTTCACGGCTATGACTTATTTGCATGACTCTTTGGATTGGCTCCAAGGTTACTGAACCATTTTTTCTTGCGCGTATATATTCTTTAAATCCAGAATAGAAAATAGCTGCCATGCCTTGATTATCCTCAGGATGCGAGTCAATTTCTGTGTACAATTTACTTAAATCTTTGCTATCCCAGAAACGATCATTAAAATCATTCGTCATTTCTTGTTGCTGTTTAAAAAACCAGGCTCTTTGAAAAATCAAAGTCCAGGAGGTGATTGAAGCGATAAGTAATAGAATCATGACAGATTTTACTACTAAGCCTGCTTGTAAAAAATACATTAGTACGTTTGCTTGATTCCCCACCTTTTTATCTCCAATTTAATAGTGTTTGCTTATAATACGTCATTGCTACATAGCTGTCTTTGCGAGTGTAATTAACTTGTTTGTAATCCATATAATTCATGTGCTTTTTGCGTTGCAATTCGCCCTCTTGGTGTACGCATTAGATAACCTTGTTGTATCAAATACGGTTCAATAACATCCTCAATTGTCGTTTTTTCTTCACCAATCGCTGCTGCTATACTGTCTACTCCTACAGGCCCACCATCAAAACGTTCGATTACTGCCTGGATTAGTTTTCTATCCATTATATCAAAGCCATTTTTGTCTACTTCCAGCATAGTTAAGGCCTTTTGGGCAATCTCCAAATCGATTATGCCACTACCTTTTACTTCTGCGTAATCACGTACTCGACGTAGCAAGCGATTGGCAATACGTGGAGTTCCGCGTGCTCTAAATGCTATTTCGCGCGCGCCTTCTGCCTCAGTAGGCACATTAAGTAATTGGGCTGATCTGTTTACTATATACGTTAAAGAATCAACCGAGTAATATTCTAATCTTTGGACAATCCCAAATCTGTCTCTTAAGGGCGAAGTTAATTGTCCTGCCCTGGTTGTTGCACCCACCAAAGTAAAAGGCGGCAACTCCAATTTGATTGACCGCGCTGCCGGCCCCTCACCTATCATAATATCCAGTTTGTAATCTTCCATAGCCGGGTACAAAATTTCTTCGATCACTGGACTTAATCTATGAATTTCATCGATGAATAATACATCATTTTCTTGCAAATTAGTTAAAATAGCAGCAATATCTCCTGCTCGCTCAATAACCGGTCCCGAAGTTTGCCTAATATTTACCCCCATTTCATGGGCAATAATATTGGCTAAAGTTGTTTTACCTAAACCAGGTGGACCAAAGATTAGTACATGATCTAAGGCACTTTTACGATTACGTGCTGCATCTATAAAAATTTGCATCTGCGAGCTAACCGCATCTTGGCCGATGTACTCACGCAAACTCAAAGGACGAATCGCCCGGTCAATAGCTTCTTCCGAGTTGATACTTTGACTGCTTATCAGACGATCACTTTCAAGCATACGAGTCTTATTTTTATTTGAATTAAATCATTTTACCATATGTTTTTTTAATAGCAGCCTTTTAAACGAGGAATTTATTGATTTTGCATGCAGTAAACGGAGCTGATTGGTAGTTACTTGATCATTAAAAATTACTAGTAATTTTTGGGTTCCTGCGATGTGCAGCTTAATGAGCTGAAACCAGGCATTGTGTATAATTACATAAACTTCATCGTAGTTTTCACTTGCTCCATTTTCATACACCAAAGTCCATGATTCCCTGCTCAAAATAACATCTATAAGACTGGATTTTTTACCAATGAGCTTATATAAATAAAGACTCAATAATCCTATTAATAATGCTTTTATCAGAATATAAGTCGGTGTTTGAATAATTAGAAAACAGCTAATGAAATACAGGCTTATAATTAGCCGTAGATGAATTTTAGATTCCATTAATTTAATTGGTACTACGGATAAGTGTGACAATTTTAATTAATTCCTCATCTTGAGGATCTTCATGCCCCATTAACCAGGCTAAAAGCTCAGGATCCGTGCAGTTTAGTAGTAAATCAAAGCGTTTAATTTCATCTTCGGTCAAGTTATCTATGTGCTTTTCAAAAAAACCTTGTAGAATAAGATCTAATTCGAGCATTCCACGCCGACAGTGCCAAAATAATCTGGCTTTTTGCTTTGGATCCAACATAGAATATACCCTGATTAAATAGTGGCTGATGATACACAATAATAGCTTTGATTCCAATAAAATCTATATACTTTAACAAGTTCTGTTTTTATGTCGTATATTTCTGTTATTTATTCAAGATCCCCTTGAATTTGCGAAGATGACACGTATCATGCTTTGTCATTCCCAACCATCTCCCATATTGCCTACAGTTTAATAGCTAGATATACTATTTCTCAGCTACTCATTTCAGTTGAGAAATGCTACAGGAATTATATGAACAAATTAGCAACAAAGACAATCAACTCTAGAGTTTTAACGCATAAGCCTAATCTATCAATAGATAAGAACAAAAACTACCTTTTCGATTTATCTTATCTTGGCATTTTGGATCTGCAAGGTGAAAAGGCTGCTGAATTTCTGCAAGGCCAAATTACTTGTGATGTGAAACAAGTTACAAACACCCATATGGCCCAAGGTTTGCAATGCAATCTCCAAGGTAGAATTCTTAGTAAAATGGATGTCTTTTTCTGGAATGGATTGAAAATTCTTTTACCTAAGGATTTGCTAACAGCAACACAAAAATCACTAACTAAACCAGCGCTTTTATCTAAAGTTACCATTCTTGAAAATACTGAATTTATGATTTTTGGATTTTATCTGCAAAATCCTAAGGATTTGATTTTAGATTGCATGGACCCACGGAGCATTGAGCTATTATCGCTTGAAGGATCGATGCATGGCACTGATGACTATTGCATCTATCACTTAGGCGCTGGATTTTATATTTGCATTACCCGAAATGACATAAGTAACCAATTTGTTGAAAAGGATCAATTCTTAGGATCTTATGACTGGCATTCTTTAAGACTGGAACATAAAAATATTGATATTTATCCTGAATCCAAAGGACTATTTTTGCCTCATAGATTAGGACTTCATACTAGTGGATTAATTAGTTTTAATAAGGGCTGTTATAAAGGACAAGAAATAATTGCGCGCACGCATTACCGAGCGACTATAAAACATGAACTGCGTTTGATTGAGCTTGTTGGTGAAGTGTTTTCTGGACAGGTATTGATTCATTCGGAGACTGGATTGGAAGTTGGGGAAGTGGTGGATTATACTCGCATGAATGATGATAAATATTTAGTAGCTGCGAGTGTACTCAAAGAGTCTGATAGTAGTACCCTTCTCTGTAGGTTGGGCCTTGGTTCATAGACGTCAGGCTATGGAATTTTTGAACTAAATAATATCTAATAGTGTCTTCCCCGCGCGAGCGGGGCACTGCCATTAAGTTAAGAATTTACGTCATTCTGAGCCCAGTCCGTCATTCTGAGCCCAGTCCGTCATCCTGAGCCTAGTCCGTCATCCTGAACCCAGTCCGTCATCCTGAACGCAGTGAAGGATCTCCTGAAACTGGCACATTCGGAGATCCCTCGTTGCACTCGGGATGACGGGCTCTAGTGCTTAACTAAATCCCTTTCAATTCTGCCCACATTTATTGTTTTTAAACTAGAAAAATAACAAGCAATATGCTATGGTTTCGACCATTGGTCATATTATAAGGTTTCAACATGCTCACAAATCAACTAAAAGAACTGTTAAATGAACTCAACGACCTCTTGAACATCGAATTCGATCAGACACAAACCTGCAAACAAAAAAAGGAATTAGTATTCAAACACAGCAAAGAAGTACACAAACGCTTCACACTTTTAGCAGAAACGCATCCTACTGAAATTCCTTCTGAGAGTATCCAACAAACTTTAGCAGAGCTTTGGACATTCACCAAAGGAAAACCACTGTGTCACACAGCAATACCAGAAGCAGCTGTTAGTCAATTCCTATTCAAAGTTACCTGTAATTCAAAAGAACAAACTTTATTAGAAGCTGTGCACTTACTGATCCCTACTTTAATTATTGGAAATCTAAACAAACTTAGAACCTACCAAAATCATGATATAAATTTGGATGACACTGATAGTGCCAATGCAACCAAACTCACTCACTGTTTCAAAACACATATAATAGCTGATAGCGCAGAATATTTAATTCCTTTGTGGGTATTAAATAACGTAGACTCATATGAGGCGCAACTGGAAAATGTGTATGTCCAACATACACTAACATATCAAGCACAAAATCCTTATTTGATAAGTCCTTCAGAGCAAGAACGCTTACATAAACACAATTCCATTACTCGAACTATAGGTGTTATACGCGAACGATTTCATCTATATAGCACGGAGAAGAAAAATCTACTGGAACTGCTTCACCCGCTATTGAATGCCTTATATTTTAATGAAATCCACGGTATTAGCACAGTTAAGGTCGTAGATAGTTTTAGTGGTTTAGCAATACGACAATTTAGAAATTACTACTTTAATATGGATACCAAATCCTCAGCTTGTACCCATTTAAATTTCGCCTTACTGGAATTATACAAAATTTATAAAGAATCTTCTAATAAGGTTTCTCGGGAAAATTTGTGTCAACTGCGCACTCAGTTGGAACAAGTTATTAAAACGCATAGAGTACAATTAGCTAGCACATATTCCGACAGCTTTAAAAAATTCGAAAACAGAAATCAAGATACCAATTTTTTGCACCAAACATTAATAATGCTCAATGATTCATTAAAAAATAACATCGATGGCTATGAGCACCTTCCAATTACTAAAGATTTGATAGATTTCTATGAAATTGATTTACACATAAAAGATTTGGACTTTTTAAAAGAATTATTAATTAATTTATCTGTCACTGAATTACAAGAACTTGCAACAGAACAATATAGTGTTACTTGGTTAAAGACCATTAACACCACTGAAAACTTAGCCTTATTGTTCCAGGAATTATCTGTAGAAAAAATGGCTTTTTTATGTCAGTTATTAGGAAAAAAACTTGCAGAGCGTTTGATGCCTAAAACAGAAAATTTTATTTCATTATTAATAATATTGAGTTCAGAAAAACAAAGAATTTTTGCGAACCAATTTTTACCTCTCATAGCGTACAATAATGAGAATGTTGTGGCACTACAGAATTTTGTAAACCAAATTAATGAAGATACAGATTTAATAGCAATTATAACAAATTGCATGGATGATCGTTTGGCCAAAGAAGTATTTAATCCGGTCAAACAACCCATTCTTGATTTTCTGTACCAAAACCAAAGATACATCGCATTAGGAGGATTAGCGGCATTAGCAATAGTATGTGCTTTCTATAAAATAAAGCCGCTTGAATCTACTGCAGCAGTAAACAGCAGTAATAATAATTCATTTGGCTCAATTCTTAGCAAATGCAGCAGTTCTTTCTTTTCGGTATTTAAAAGTTCTATTGAGACAAACGATTTAGAAATTATAGATACTAGATTCATTAGAACATAAAAGAAACTTTGTGCCATACAAAGAGGATTAAATCTTTTCTTCCTACGTCCCTCGGCTGGTCCGAAGGACGTAGAAATATCCTTCAATGAAGACAGGGGTCGGATCGGAATATCTTTATATTTTGGCCCGAGCCATAAAAATCTTTCTATTTATGATATAATTGA
>JBAZRP010000082.1:0-7601 GCA_041662885.1 Legionella sp. | reverse complement strand
CATATATCATACAGGAGTGTATATGTATCCATTTTATAAACCAGAAAAAACCATAGAACATTCTATCGTAGAAGGTACATCGGGTTTTGATATTCACTATCAAATAGCAGATGGTGAATCAAATTTAGCAGCTGATTTGCGCGAAGCCACTGTTAATTTTATTAAAACTTTCGATAATGTTTATATTACAGCCAATAAACAATTTGAAATTCCGGTTGGACCTTGGGCAAAGCCAATGTGGGAAATTCAAATAAGCACAGTGCCGGATCTCCAGGATCTAAACGCAACTTCAGCGAACAAATTAACGTACTTAGATACAGTTATGCATAAAGTAGCTGCTTTTTTAAAAAAAGAACTCCAAACCAGAATGATGCAAGGCTCCTTACTCATTCATGCTAATGTTTGGCCTGATAATTCTAATCAATCATTAGAATACGAATTGCATTTTAACAAAGCATGGGTGGTTTATGGAAAAAATACTCCATTAAAAGATATATGGAATGGGGAATATGGCCTAATTTCTATGGAGCAATTTGTGAAAACACAACTGCAAGCGGGTACGAATAAAACAGAACTTTTAGAATTATTCTTAGAAAAATTTTCCACTAATCCACTTTTTTCCAAGAATAGCATCGAACGCTTAGCTACAAGCATACTTGATGCACAGTCATTGACAATGGGAACTTTCAAACAGAAATCCACTATCAAATAATAATGTAAAAATTTAGGGTCAAGCCCCGAGGGAGCTTTAATTAGTAGAGATCTTGGGGACGGTCCGGGACCGTCCCCAATTCAAAAAGTACAAATTGAGCAATTTTAAAAGGGGATCGTCCCCTTTTATATATCAGGGCTTGTCCCTCTATTGCTGACCTTCAGAAATCAAAAAAAATCAATTACACTGACGTGGATTTGAGAATATGAAAAAAGGAACATGGTATGAGAAGATTAGATTGTGAATTAACAGCAAATGCGCATTCGCTTATTAAAAATAGTACTCTTTTTAGTGAAACTACTACCGTCTATCATGGTGGTACCCAGGGGGCACAAGGCCGGTTTTTTAAAACAAGTAAGGATGCTAACAAAACGCCAAAAGCCTACTACCTTGCAAAGCGTCGTGGATTTAATGAATATTTTGCTTCTGAAATCCTCTCAGCTTTAGGTTTCAACACACCGAAAATACGGTTTGTACAAACAACTGATGGAACCATTGTCACTGCGGGCAAAGAAATAAAAGATTATGTCCCTTTACAAGCATTCTATCCTAATTCCAATTATTTGTTGCGACGTACTCCTGAAATTGAAAAAGTTCAAAAAAAATACCGCTTTAACAAAGAAAGACAAGTCATTGCAAGCACCGATGCTCAGTATAAAATTTCAGGCAAATTATATGCTGCAAATATTGCATGCTATTTAATTCAAGATACCGACCTGTCAGGCGATTTAATCAATCTTGGTCTAGTAAATGAAAATGGACGTTTTCGAACGTATTTTATTGACAAGGAATTCGCAAGCCTTCGTAAAAGAAAAGACTATGATGATTTAGTTCGATTGGAATTTCATGATCTAGAACGTGTATTTACCCATCAAACCTTGGAACAAAAACTTTCTGTAATCTATTCAATAAAAAAATTAGTTGAATCTGCACCAGGAACAGACAAATCAAGACTACACCGTATTTTTTTCAATGCAAGGACCGCAAGCATTTACCAAAACTATTTACAACAAATGATCAAATCAAAATTTGCATTTGTGCTTGATAAATGTTTTAAACATTTGAAACTGTTAAGCTCAGATGAGAAAATTCAAGCAGTTTTTGAGAATTTCAAGAAGGAACTTTCAGTAAATTTTGCCTCACAATTTACTAATTTAGATTTTAAGCCTGAAAACCCTTTGGATGATCCAATAGCTATTAAAAAATATATAAACGAAATTACTCAAAAACCAGAATTGATTATTCGTGCTTTTATGGAATCTACGAACGAATATGATTCACTTATTGAATTTATTTTTTGGAAATCGCGCAAACATGGCGATGAACATCCATCAAAGACAGGACAGTCCTTAGCTGATTTTATCATTAAGAAATTTATGTATCGATATAATAAAATCCTTGATGGATACTCCCAAGGAATACGCTTTAATGACCCAGATAATTTTATCTATGTTCAATATCCTATTGAGCCTATTGTTATGTACGAAAATATTATAGCAAATGCGCAAATACTGATTGAAAATGCAGGCATGAATGATAAACAATTTTATAAGGATTTTGAAACTCGGGAACAGTTGCGACGAGATATTGCTCAAAAGCTTATTAACAAATTTAGAGATAAACAAGAGCAGCAAGAATTGGGTTGTAAAATTCAATTAGAAGATATAATCGAGGATTTAACTGGTCCGTATTATATTCATTTGTTCAGCAATCATCAAAATATTAGCTCTGAAGATCTCAATAATACGGCACTATTAGAAAAACTATGTGCGGATCATGGGTATTCCCCAAATAACAATGCCATAAACTCATGTTTATAGAACAAGCTTGTCAGCCCAGCCTCCGCTTGTTGAGCTTGTCTTGTGCGCACATCTTCCTTGTCTTATCTGACTAAATATCGGTCTTAATGCTTGCTTAATGTCTATTCATTGGTTATCATAGTGCTTTTAAATTTAAACAGGTTTATATTTCATGGATACTCCAACAACACATCTATATGGTAAAGAATTAGCAAGCAAAATTGTTAATCAGGCACAAACACAAAAACTTACTGAAAAGACACTGCTTTCACTGGTCACCGATTATTTCTCCTCCAAAGAAATTAAGTCTCCTGAAGAAAAATCAAAAATCATACAACGATCGTTAATAGTTCTTCATCCGGATAAATTCCCATTGACCGATGTAGAACAAACACATTTGATTACCAAGACACTGATTACTTTAAAAGAACAGTTCCAGTCATTACCCTCACAAAATACCGACAAAGAACTTGATGTTTTTTTTCAAAAACTGCATGGCTCAGTATTTCAAAATTCTGAAATAGAACAAAATATGGCTTTCCTCGGTTATAAAAATCCATTACTTCGTCAATGGCTTATGAACCGGGAAGTTATAAATTCATCAGTACAATTTCTCCAAGCTGCTACAGACTCTACCTATAGCAGCAAGGATATGAGTAACTTATTAAATGTATTTATAAAAATAGCTTTATTAGAAGAAGTTAGTACTCGACTCCATCCTGGTAAGAGTATGCATGAAGTAATTAAACTTTATATTTCTTCTGCTGCCAATTACCAAGATGAATGTCGAATCGATCCTCTTTTCTGGTTAATGAATGAAATTGTAATTAATAATACATTCCCAGACTTTAAAACGACACAACAGGAAACTGCGATCGATGTTATAGAATCACCAAGCCTCGTAGATATATTGAATACTGTGCTTATATACCAAGAATTTTCAGATATTGATTCAGTGAATAACTTGCTAGAAAATTGGACACCAGATAATTATCTTCCGATTGTTAAAGCCCTACTAACACAGCTTACTGAATATAGAAATGAAGTTAAACAGCAAAATTATACTAATCGTCTTGTGAAAATTGGTGGTGAATCAGTATTTTTAATTGATATACAGTCAAAAAATCCATTATTGCAGTATTTACAATTAGACAAAGCGACTTTAGGTAATGCTAATAACTCCATCAAATATGATGGGTACTTTAAGTCTTATTTATATTATCTTGAAAATACACGTGCATCACTTTTCTATTGCCTTGAGTACATACCTTCAGTACTATTTTCCGCAAAATTTCAATTAACAAACGGAAATCAGACTCATTCCCTATCGAATTGTACTATAGGAGAATTTTTAATAAATCGATCACATCTATTGAATTCTCTTATCAATCAAGAACGAGAAAATAAAGGGTTAATACTAGAGGATCCGACTTTTCAGCCAGTCATAGAAACTTGTGATTCATCTGTTTTGACTTATACAAGCTCTAAGGGCGGAACATTTCCTTATTATCATACAACATTTGTAACGAGAAACAGTCAAACATACAAGCAAAAGATCAGAAATATCCTTGATTGCAACGAAGAATGGATTCCTGAATCGGCTAATCCTGAAGTGACTTCGATCCTCAGCAAAACTATGAGTATTTTTGATATAGCATACAGAGGAAGCATGGGTTTTATGAAGTTTTTTCCGAGTGATCCTAATCCATATGGGGCCGTTAAAAATCTTTTTATCAATTGTTCACCAGAACTTAGAAACAGCGCCGAGTCAAAAGCACTACTGCTGCTTTTCTCAAACAAAGCGTTTAAAGATATGGATCCTAAGTTGCATCACGAATTTTCCGAATATGTAAATAAATACATCGAGGTAGATGCGCCATCAATACAATCAAAAGCATAAACACGCCTTGAGTAAAATCTCAGGGCTTATCAGCCTGAGGGATCCCCACCTTTTTGAACCCAATCGAAGCTCCCTTCTCCCGCATGCGGGAGAAGGTGCCCCGAAGGGGCGGATGAGGGTGGTGACGGTACTGAAATTTTTTGTCAATGCCACTTTCCTAAGCCCTCATCCGCCCTACGGGCACCTTCTCCCCGAGTGGAGAAGGGAGCTTCGATTGGGTTCAAAAAGGTGGGGATCCCTCAGGCTTATCAGCCCAGCATACTGCAGTTTGGGTCTTACTTTTTGATTGGAATGTGTAACCAAGCTAGCTTTTTATTGCCATTGACTGGATCTTGGGCAAGCAATTTTACATGATTAATCAAGTTAGTAATTGCGAGTAGTTTTGCCTGATGAATCTTTTAATCTTGATAAATAATATGTGCACGCATCTTATACTAAAAGCATAAATTTCGGAAGTTTTTGCCGGCTATTTTGTTTGAAATAAATACCTAGTTAATGAAGCTAGGGTATACTTATCCTCAGGGGGCGTCCCGTTTGCTTTTATTAAAAAAGGATGTAATGCAATGAAGTTTTTTGACAAACCATTGGTTAAGACAATAATCAGCCATTTAAGTGACGTTGAAGGGGATCTAGAATATTTTAAAAACTGGGTTAAACGGTCTAAATATATAACATTTAACCAGGATAGCTTATCTTTTGCTCCAGTGAAGACACAGCAAAAGTTTATTTTTGGCGGTGATTTTTGTGACAAAGGCCCTGGTGATTTACGTATTGGCCGTATGCTCAATGATTTTAAAATTGCCCATCCGGACAAGGTTACGTTGCTTGCTGGCAATCGGGAGATAAAATTCCTTCGACTTACTGATGAATTACATTCAGATATTCGTCAACGATTACTTAATGGTCCTGCAGCTTTTTGGAATGAAAAAGTTAAGCCTCTAAACTATCTTCTTAAGCATATGCTGGTAGAAAAAAAGGCTCCATCATGTTTTCACGACATAGAAAGTTATGTGGAAAAAATGAGCGAATTAGAGTGCCAAACTATCTATTTGAAATGGATGCTTTTTGAAACCATGGGTTGTGGATCCTTCCAAAATCTGCCCAATACTTTTGAGCATCGCCGCAGTGAATTAGCAGCAACTTCTGGTGTAACAGCAGAAAGTATTTCTGATGGTGCAGTTACTAGCAGTTTTATTGAGTCGGTAGCGCCAGATGGTGTGGTTACACAGTATTTAAAACACGCTCAACTTGGCGAGATTGTCGGAGATACTTTATTTATTCACGGAGCAATTACCTCATCAGGTATAGGTTATGTTCCTGGTATACATGATACAAACTTGAACAGATGCGAGGATGCAAGAGAGTGGATAGAATCACTTAATTATTGGTATAAAGATCAAATTAATACATGGATACAGAATCCGACAGTAACAAGTATACTGCCTCCTGGTCATCGCGCTTTAGAACAGTATATTTTATTCAATCCCAAATCCCTAGTAACCACTAACTGGTACATTGAGGGCAAACTGGCACCGATTTCCGAAAATGTAATCAAATTCTTAAATAAAGCTGGCATCTATCGCGTAGTATCCGGACATCAACCTTTTGCCGATTTTCCATTAGTCATACGTGATCCCAGATTGGAAGTAATTGTAGGCGACACCAGTTATAGCGACACATCGGCTGCAAACAATACCAGAGGCCAAGCTATTCATAATCTGGAAATCTTCCAACATAATAATTACAGTTACTCATCCATAGATGCAGTCTTCAAAGATGGCTCATCCAAAACTATTTCTTTGCTACCGCATAAGACGAAAGCGAACCACACAATCGGGACTTTTACTACTAATAATCAATTAATTAGACCAATTAGTGCGACTAAATTAGGTGCCAGTAGCTTGAAAGGATTTCAAGTAATCGATGAGAATTATGACACTGCTGAGGAAAACAAACCAAACAAACCTCAACCCTGATAAGGCCCTGTAGGTTAGGTCATTGACCTAAAGTATTTACCCGTTTTTCATCTCAACCGAAGCCCTACGGGCACCTTCTATCCAAGGGGAGAAGTATTCTTCGATTGACATGAAAAAACGGGGCACACCCTTCAATTGATACATAATTGACTAAATAAACAATTTCATGCATAATTCCACATCACAACGACCTGTTAATGACCTTTACTAGGAAGTGCTATCTTGTTTAACAGAAAAAGAAATACCAACAAACTAAAAAACCAGGAACAATCACCTTTTTCAATAAAGGATATTTTTAATGCTAATGGAGTAGATAGACACCTTAGAGTTGGAAGTATCATCAATCAGCTTATTATCGACCCTGCCAAACGCGGTGCATTTTTTGAAGAGCACCCTGATTTACTCAATCTATTGAAACGAGAACCAGTCAATCCTTTAGTACACGAATTCGAAGAAAATAACAGTATCAAGGGAGAGTTTTTTATTACTCCTGAGGCAACCGCCTTATTAATAGAATGCATGTTGCGACAGGAAAAAAATCGAAAAATAGCTGATGGGCAACAATTTAATACCAAAAATATTTTTATTATTAATAATAATGCCGAACTCTTTAAATCAATACTGGCAGAATTAATCATTAAAAATAATGAGGATGCAAAATTCATTTTAATAAATAAAATTCATGCAAGCCTGCTCTACATGCGTAGCATTGACAACACCATGCACTGCTTTTTCCTCGATTCTGAGCCTGGAACATACAATCGCTTTGTTAGCGCACTACACACAATATACCCTACAGCGATACGTACCCAATCTAATTTTACCTTATTAAAAGACTATTACAGCTGCTACACCTTTGTACTAAAATCACTTAAGTATTTTGTAAAACACGGCCATGAATTCTTTCCTTTGATTGAGGAGCAACTGTCGTCAGATATACACCAGGATAAAAAAATTAAATTGGATAATCCACTGCAAACTACCTATTTAAAATTAGAAGATCTGCCAGCGCCATTATTAAAATTATACCAAGGACCTAATGAATTTTCTGATAAAGTCTTAAATACCATAGTCAGTGTCAAAAAAAATCAAACACTACAAGACTATTACCAGAAATATGCTGTTGCAGTCAAAGATAAACACCACTATAACAGTGCTGCCCTTCTTAAAAAATACCACTATCTTGACATACTTGCTCAATACATACAGATACG
>JBAZRP010000081.1:0-13661 GCA_041662885.1 Legionella sp. | reverse complement strand
CTGCGAATTATTGATTGCCTGTCAAGGTCGGATTGTAGTTACTGGCATGGGCAAATCCGGGCATATTGCTAAAAAAATAGCAGCGACCTTGTCGAGCACCGGCAGTCCAGCCTTTTTTATGCATCCTGGTGAGGCCAGTCATGGTGATTTGGGCATGATTACTGCACAAGATGTTGTTCTAGCACTTTCTTATTCTGGTAATACCCACGAAATTGCAACCCTTCTGCCTTTATTAAAACGCCTGAATGTGCCATTAATTGCGCTAACTGGAAATATTGAATCCACTCTAGCTAAAGCTGCAGATGTACATCTGGATGTTAGTATCAAACAAGAAGCCTGCCCCTTGGGTCTTGCGCCCACAACAAGTACCACAGTTGCCTTGGTAATGGGTGATGCCTTAGCCATTTCACTACTCCAGGCCCGAGGTTTTAGTGCGGAAGACTTCGCCCTATCTCATCCTGGAGGATCTTTAGGTAAACGCCTATTGCTTAGAATAGATTCAATATGCCACAAGGACAACCAACTCCCTTTGATTAATGAAAATGACAGTATTAGCAAAGCCTTAATAGAAGTAACCGAAAAAAAATTAGGCATGACTTGTGTTATTAATAATCAGGGCCATTTACAAGGTGTATACACAGACGGTGATATCCGTCGTACTTTAACCAATAATTTTGATATCAATACTACCAAAATTGGCGAAGTCATGACGCGCAATTGCCGCACCACCACTAAAGATTTACTTGCAGCAGAAGCTTTGGCTGTAATGCAAAAATACGCCATTACTTCTTTGGTAGTAGTTGATGCAGACAATAAGCCCTATGGCGTTTTGCATTTACATGATTTATTAAAAGCCGGCATTATTTAGGAGCACAAATGAACGAACTAATCGAAAAAGCAAAAAAAATTAAATGTCTAATTTGTGATGTAGACGGAGTACTTACCGATGGTCTTTTGTATATAGACGATAATGGCAAAGAATCCAAAACATTTCATGTCCAGGACGGAATGGGTTTGAAATTACTCATGTCAGCAGGAATAGAAGTAGCAATAATTACCACATCTGTTAATGAAGTTATTGATAATAGAATGAAACAATTAGGTGTTATTCATTATTACAAGGGACAAGTAGACAAACGTGCGGCCTACGCAAAAATTAAAGCTAGCTTAAAATTTACCGACGAGGAATTTGCCTACATCGGGGATGATTTACCTGATTTGCCTTTGATTCGACAAGTTGGTTTAGGAGTTGCCATAGCAAATGCCGTAGCTCAGGTTAAAGAATTTGCCTATTGGCAAACACAAAATCCTGGCGGTCGCGGTGGCGTTCGCGAACTTTGTGAGCTTATTCTAAACGCGCAAAATAAAGCAGACCTTGCCTTAAATAATTATTTAGGACAATAACATGTCTAAACAGTTGCTGTGGTTATTGTGTATGATTACCCTCCTGCTCGGTTCAGGCTGGTATTATATACAATCCCCAAAAGCTGTTAGGCCACTTAATAAAGCTTTATCGTCCAATATCGATACCACTATCATGCAATTAACGGTCAGGCAGTTTGACGCCAAAGGTGCTTTAGTGAATGTTTTGCAAACGCCTTTGTTGCAGCATAGTCCTAAAGACGATATCAATTTATTACAAACACCGCGTATTCTGATAAGCCAAGAAGATCAACCTGCATGGGAAATTAATGCCCTAAAAGCCAAATCTTTTGCTGGTGGGTCGCGCATTACGTTTATGCAGCAAGTAGTTGTTCATCAACCTGCTGGTGACAAAACTCAGGCCAGCACCTTTAAAACCGAAGAAGTGACCTATTTCCCAAAGGAAAAAAAAGCAATATCGGAATTATTAGTTAGTTATGAACAATCTGGTAATTTTGTCCAATCCACTGGTATGATTGCCTATCTGGATGAAAAGAGAGTAGAGCTCTTGCATAAAGCCCGGGGAATTTATGATCCAACGAAAGCTTAGTTTAGTAATATCTATCAGCCTATTGTCCCAACCAATTTTTGCTTTGCCTACCGATAAAAATCAGGTAGTAAAAGTATTTGCAGATTCCGCTGATTTAAGTCAATTACTGCATCGTGGAATTTATAAAGGCCATGTTGAATTTAATCAAGGTACTACCAATATTCGTGCACAAACTGCTATCACTAAAGGCAATACTGATAATCAATTACAATCTGCCATTGCTCAAGGCAGCAAAACTGAGCAGGCACATTATTGGACCGAGGCAGGAGACGGGAAACCAACCTTACATGCATATGCGGACAGCATACGCTATTATCCCCTACTGCATTTGATCAAATTAAAAGGCAATGCCCGGGTAGAACAAGGAAAAAATTCTTTGAGTGCGGCAACTATTATTTACGATACCGAGGCGCAACATGTGATAACTACCAGTGAGGGTAGCAAAAGAACTACTATTATTTTTTATCCGGAAAAGAAAGCATCATGAATATTGATAATTTGAATGATAAAAGGGAATTATCGGCGCGGGATTTAAAAAAGTCTTTTAAATCTCGGACTGTAGTTAATGGTGTTAGTATTAGTATTAAACAAGGTGAGTGTGTTGGCTTACTTGGACCCAATGGAGCTGGTAAAACCACCTGTTTTTACATGATAGTGGGACTGCAGCCTTGTGATGAAGGACAAATTACGCTTAATGAAATAGATATCACGCGCAATTCCATGCACCAAAGAGCCCGTTTAGGAATAAGTTATCTGCCTCAAGAAGCTTCTGTATTTCGCAAGCTTAGTGTGGCTGACAATATTATGGCTATATTGGAATTAAGACCGGATTTAAACGAACAAGCGCGCCAGGAAAAGTTGGATTTATTATTACAGGAATTTAATATCAGCCACTTGGAAAAAAGTTTGGGCATGAGCTTATCTGGTGGTGAAAGAAGAAGAGTAGAAATCGCGCGTGCCTTGGCTATTGAGCCTTCTTTTATTTTGCTTGATGAACCATTCGCAGGTGTGGATCCCATTTCAGTAATTGATATTAAAAAAATCATTCAGCATTTGTGTAATAAAGGTATTGGTGTCTTAATTACGGATCATAATGTTAGAGAAACCTTAGACATATGTGAACGCGCTTATATAGTCAGCCAAGGGAAAATTATTTGTGAAGGAACGCCACAAGTCATTCTGGAAAATACACAAGTACGGGCCGTTTATCTAGGTGAAGAGTTTGAATTGTAATTACGATTGGAGCTAATCCCCTACGTACCGCGGCTTGTCCGCGGTACGTAGAGACTTTAGAGGATGTGGTAAAATTAATTGTCAACAAACCCTATTAATTATCGATAATTATGACTCATTTACCTATAATTTGGTGCAGTATTTCCAATGCTTAAACCAAAAGGTACTAGTATTCCCTCACGATAAAATTTCCATAGCCGAAATTAAAACACTCAAACCCGACTATCTGGTTTTATCACCCGGTCCTAATGCCCCTAAGGATGCGGGCATTTGTTTGGAGGCGCTGCGCGAATTACATCAAATGCTGCCTATTTTAGGAATCTGTCTGGGGCATCAATGTCTGGCGCAAGCCTTTGGTGCCAGTATTATTCCAGCTCCGACTATCATGCATGGCAAAACTTCCCTCATAGAACACAATCAGCAAAATTTATTTCAGAATATCCCCACACCCTTCCATGCTACTCGCTATCATTCTCTAGTTGTCAGCGATGTTCCTGAGTGTTTTACTATAGATGCCTGGGTTGATACGACAATTATGGCTATTACGCATCGTAAATATCCGCTTTTTGGTCTACAATTTCATCCAGAAGCAATCCTTAGCCAATTTGGCATGCACTTATTAGAGAACTTTTTACATTATGAAAGCCAATCTACTCTTCGAACACTTAATTGCTAAGCAAGAATTAAGTTTTAAGCAAATGCAAGAAGTTATTCAAGATTGCATTTCCGGTCAACTTAATGAAACTCAAAGCGCTTGCTTTTTGGCATTAATGCGTATGAAGGGAGAAACTGCCGAAGAATTAACTGCCGCAGCCCAAGTAATGAAAAAACATGCTCATACGCTGGATCTAGGCGCTCATCTGATAGATATCGTGGGCACCGGCGGAGACGGTAGCAATACCTTTAATGTCTCTACTGCCTGCAGTTTTGTAGTTGCCGCCTCTGGAATTCAAGTAGCAAAACACGGCAATCGTTCCGTATCAAGCCGTAGTGGCAGTGCCGACTTATTAGAACAAGCGGGTTTTGAATTACAATTGTCTGACTCCGCGATGAAAACCTGCATCCAAGAATGCGGCTTAGCCTTTTTATTTGCACCCAATTACCACCCCGCCATGCAACAGATTAGAAAGGCACGACAACAATTAGGTATTCGCACTTTATTTAATCTATTAGGCCCCTTAATTAATCCTGCGGGTGTGAAACGACAAGTAGTGGGTGTATTTTCCAATAATTACTTAAGTGCACTTTCTCAGGTTTTAATAAATTTAGGCAGCGAACGTCATTTGGTGCTTAGTTCACAAGATGGCTTGGATGAAATTAGTTGTGCTGCTGATACGGAGGTATTGGAATACCATCAGGGCCAAAGCAAACGATGGTTTATTCATCCTGAAGAATTTGACTTAAAATATGCAGATGTAACAGATAGTATTGTTGATTCACCAGCAAGTAGCCTGGCGATAATTGAAGCCGTGTTTGCCGGTGCCAAAAACTCAGCGCGTGCTTTGGTTCTGCTTAATTCAGCAGCAGCGATTTATTGTGCTACAGATAATTTATCTTTTGCCCAAGCTATTAATGTTGCAAAGTCTGCTATTGATAATGGCAAAGCCGCCGAATGTTTTTACAACTTACGTTTATTAACCCAAACTTTAAAGAAAGAGTCGCCACATGACTAGCATTTTAGAAAAAATAGCCGCGCGTAAACACGAAGAAGTTGCTCTTGCTAAACAGCAAAAACCACTTGCTTCTTTACCAAAACAATCACCAATAGCAACACGTGATTTTATTGCTGCACTGAAAACTGCAAACGGTCCTGCAATTATCGCTGAAATTAAAAAAGCATCGCCAAGCAAAGGATTAATTCGTGAAGATTTTAATGTAACTGAAATCGCGGGTATTTATGCTATTAATGGTGCACGTTGCTTATCAGTATTGACCGATATTGATTTTTTCCAAGGACATCCTGATTATCTGGCACAAGCAAAATCCTGTTGTAGTCTGCCAGTGTTGCGTAAGGATTTTATTGTTGATAGCTATCAAATTTATGAGAGCTTGGCTTTAGGTGCGGATTGTATTTTATTAATAGTAGCACTTTTAGACGATAAACAATTACATGATTTTTGTATTCTGGCACAAGAATTAGGCATGGCGGTTTTGGTTGAAAGCCACACTAAAGAAGAATTAGACAGAGCTTTACGATTACCAACTCCCTTAATTGGAGTTAATAATCGTAGTTTGCATACCTTCAAAACAGATATTCAACTTAGTATTGATTTAAAACCTTTTGTTAATGATGATAGAATTCTTATTACGGAAAGTGGTATTAATACTCGGAGTGATATAGAGCTCATGCAGAAGAATGGGATTAATACGTTTTTAATTGGTGAGTCTTTGATGCGAGCGCGAGATATTGGTTTAGCTTTACAGGATTTGCTCCTTTAAGGAGCGTTTACAATCGCGACGCTGGTGCCCAGGGATCATTTTTTATCTCCTCTTTTTCATTTTCTTGTTTTTGCATTTGATGGCGTACTTCAGTATAACTCGCCTTATCTATAGGCTGACGATCAACCGCCAATAATTGTATGATGTTATCTGTAAGACTCTTATGGGATTCAACCAAAGCATTTTGAACTTTATCGGCAGATAAATCATCTTTATCAAGCATACTTGTAATAGAATCCAATTGTTTATGGGCAGCCTCATTGAAGGCATTCAGTGGTTTTGATTCAACTAATAATTCATTAGCATGAACAATCGAATACATAAATTGCTCAAAGGAATTCCATACCTTTGGATTATTCTCAAATTTAATCAATTTATTGCCTAAACCAGTTAATTTAAAAAGTACTAAATCCATCATATCTTCATCTACCGTGGATTCTGCAAGTGCTACTGCCTCCTCATGAAGCTTAATATTCTCTAATGCCTGCTCCATCAGCTTTACCGTTGTATCAATTGAGTTTAGAGCAGTCTTGTCTAATAACTTATGCTCTTTTAATGCTGTCTTAGATGCATGCAAAACCTCAATAAATTGCTCAACGGTATCCTTATTTGCAAGATTTACTGTATTAAAACCCCTGACGATATGATCATAAATCGCCTTTTTTACAACAATAAAAGGCTCTCCTTGTAATTCAAAATCTTTTGGCATCATGCTATCCACTTCAGCTTTAAATTGATTGCCAATTTTCTTAATTTCATTTTCGAATGTTGTATATACTTTTTGTTCTTGCTTCACAAATGCCGCAAGATTTATGTTAATTCCAGCCGCTCTTTTATCATTCCACTTAACCCAGGTTTGTCTTGAAACCTCTATTGCATGAGGAGCCTCTTCCTTTGCGACTTCCCAAACACCGGGTTTTGTTTCCTGTACCCATAAGGATTTATTCTCCACATATTCTCTCAGAGAAATTTGTTGGTCGGATTTTAAATTACGCCATTGCTGTAGGGTTTGAACATGAACAGCGATTACCCCTGGATCGCCTTTTTTAGCCTCACTCCAAATACCTTTATCTTCTTTCAAATACATAAGATCATTTTTATCATAAACTACTAAGGAAATTTTAGGGATTGGCAAGGCCATCCATTCGTCAAATACTCTTCTACTGACAGACAAAGTATGCGCACCCTTATCCTCAACTTCTTTGTTCGTTTTTAAATCTATAAAAATCATATCATTAATTACAACAATACACGGTTTGCCGGGATATCTTTTTTGAAATTGCGTTTCTACTTCTATAGCATAGCTGGAGCCGCGATTATATCCTACATCACTATAGGGCTTATTTTCTTTAACTTTAACTGCATTTAAATCCAAGGGTTCTTTAGCACCAAAATCCTTGGTCTTCCAACATCGTACATTACCAAGGTACGAGACTACTTTAGCAAATGTGCGGGGATTTTCTCCTTCTACACGACAAAAGATTGGAACGGTATTTTTTAAGGTATCAATGCGATTTAATAAGCTAATATAAAAAGGATTGGCCTGGGTTGGATCAGCGAAGGTTTCTGGAATTATTATCCCCAATTTTGTAGAACTAAAGGCTGCTGCTGCTACTCTGTCTTTTGCTGCATCAAGCGGTGCTTTAAATGTTTGTATGTCTTTAATGCCAGTAAAACCTTGATTAGTGGCAGCTTCTATTACTAATTTGCGCATTTGTGATACTTCACGGGCAATGCCCCCATCTATAATCACTGCATAATTTTCCGCTTTTTGTCCTTTGATTTTTGGAATAAATTTATTTGCCAGCTTCAATACCATAGTGACCGCAGTGGATTTACCAGAAGAAGATGGTCCTGCAACGATAACAACGGGTCTTTGTGCCCAAGCTTCCCCTCCTACTTTTTTGGTCGATTTAGTAAACAAAGCATCCATAAATTCTTTACTATTTGCTTCTTCTTCCAAAGCCAATCTATAAAGTTCTTTGCCTTCAGGGTCAAGAAATTCTTCTAATGAAACGGATGCTGCGACTGGGTATTCTTCACGATATTTATTAAAAGCTTCTTCTGAGGGATTAATACCATTCCTGCGACACTCTTCTTCATATTTTTTATAAGCTTGATTTTCTCTTTGCTCATTTATCTGTTCTACGTACGCGACAAATTGTAGCCTAAAAAATTTAGAATCATCAGCCGTAACAAAAACCTTGCCTTGATTAACTAGCTTATATGACGCAACTTCTTCCTGGTGTTTTAATTGATATTCATTAAGCCCCTTATACAACTCGGCTTCACCACCAGCTTGCAAACGATCATGGACAAATTTTTCTTGGTGTTGCACATGAAATAAGTCACCGCTATAACTACCTATGCTTTCTTGTAAAGAGCTTACCTCCTGACTTGGCTTAAGATCAGGTGAGCTTCTTGATTTTACAAAACTTGGCATTTTGAAATTAAATAGCGTACTTCGTCTTTTATTATCTTCACCAGCCATTTAACACCCCATGATGAGTAATACACCTGTGTTATGTCTAATTATAGACCATTACTCATAATCTGGGTTTGGGGTGGGATCTGGCTCAGGCTCAGGGAGCTCTGGGTCATTAGGCTCAATAGGATTGGTTTCACCAGGATATTCTATCGGCATCTCATCTGGATATTCATTCGGTTGATCTGGATATTCGCCATTGCTCACGATAAGTCCTTTTGCATCCGTTTGAAAATAAGTATAGCATCTGTAAAAAAAAACATTATTTGGGAAAAAACATGAAAGTAGCTGTAATAACTGGCGCGGCAAGTGGTATTGGACTGGCTTTAAGCCGAGTTTATCTGGAACAAGGTGCCAAAGTAGTACTTATTGATAAGGACCAAGACAAGCTTGCGGCTGAGGCCAAAAGTCTTAAGACTAATTTTTCGCAACAAATTCAATTAATTACTGCTGATATAACGAAAGCACATGAATTTTCAGAGTTCGTTTCGAACATTGGCCGTGTAGATTGGCTGTATAATAATGCTGGTATTATCGGTGAATTAGGTCCTGTTTGGGAGCTTAATCAAGAAGACTTGCGACGTGTTATGGAAGTTAATCTTTTTGGCATGATTAATGTAATTCAAGCCTTTATGCCGCAACTTTTGCAACAAGAGTTTCGCTCACAAATTATTAATATTGCCAGTTTGTATGCCTTATGTTCCGGCTCTCAGGTAGCGGCCTATTCTATGTCCAAACACGCTGTTTTAGCTCTATCCGAATCCTTACATTTTGATCTCCAGCGTTTAAATAAACCCATTGATATTTCAGTAGTTTTCCCATCCTTTACTGATACTTCGCTGTTATCCAAACCCGATGCCTCGGGTTTGCATGCCTCTTTAGGTTCATTATTGAGTCATTCCAGGCCGGCTGAGGATGTTGCGCGGCATATTGTTCAGGCTGCTGAGCAAAGACAATTTTATATTTTTCCGGATCAGGAAGTGAAAACTTATTGTGAGGAACGGACGCGTGCTATGGTTTTGCAGGAAGAACCGCATAAAAATGCTGTTGAGGGTTTGATGCGGGGTTTGATGCAACGGCTGAGGCCGAGCTGACAAGCTCAACCCACCTACAACATACGCGAAAGCTCTTTACGAAACTGATGATAATCCACTTCTATAGCATGTCGCGTATGCGCCTTAAATCGATAATGTGGTCTTTTCAATTCTTTGGCAATTTTTGCATGTAAGTGTTTTGGTCTTTTCAAACTACCGGCAATAATCCTGGAGGCAATTTTCGCCTGAAAATCCGCAAGTGGCCAGATGCAGCCTTGAGGTTGGAACAAACCTATAAAATAAAGATTTTCATAATCAGGGTGCATCATTTTTCTGTATAAGGGAACTCGTAAGGCTTCACTAAAATCCAAAACCTGTTTGTCAAAAAATGGAAAACTGATTTTATAACCCGTGGCAAAAATTACTGTATCAAATTCTTCAGCAGTGCCATCTGTAAAATATACTGTTTTATCGGAAAAACGTTCTATTCCAGGACGAACCTTAATTTTTCCATGGCGAATAAAATACATTAATTCACTATTAATAGTTGGATGTGCTTCCAAAGGCCCACAATCGGGTTTCATTAATTTATTTTTAGAATAACGTCCTTGAACTACCTTTAAAGTCATAGCAATAATTGGTTGTCGTAACCAAGCAGGTAACCATCTTAATTTAACAAAGGCTGAATCTGCGGGCTTCCCTAAAATAAATTTCGGAAAAATATGATAGCCTCGGCGCAAACTAATGTAACTTGCAGGATTTTGGCGGGAAATTTCAACAGCAATATCACAACCCGAATTTCCGCCACCAACAACTAACACTTTTTTATTCTTAAACTGCGCTGATTTTTTATAAGCATGCGCATGCATCATTTCTCCGGTAAATGTACCGGGATAGGTGGGTAACAAGGGATCCCAATGATGACCATTAGCTACGAATAAATAATCAAAAATTTCTTCATGAATGCCTTTTTCATTTTCATAAACAATCAACCATTTTTTATCAATAGTTTGATTGGCTTTAAGAACACTAGTATTAAATTGGATAAATGATTCTAAACCAAAATGTTTGGCATAATTTTGAAAGTAACTTAATACTTGCACGTGCGAAGGATAATCGGGATATTCCCAAGGCATATGAAAATCTTCAAATTGCGACCATCCTCTGGAGCTTATGATATGAGTAGTTTCGTAAATACTGGAATGCTCATTGTTTTCATCATAAACCCAATTGCCACCAATTTGCGCGCCTTTCTCAAAAACGCATACATTAGTTAAACCTTGTTCCTGTAAATTTTTCACAGTAGTTAAACCACAAGGACCTGCTCCAATCACACAAATTCTAGGAGATGAATTTGTATCAGCTGCGCAATGTTTCTGCATTCCGTAACACCTTATCTATTCTTGCTAGGATTATTTCTTGAACCGCATCATGCTTATCAATGGTAAAATGATTTACTGTAACATTCTTTAACTCAGCCACATTCACATTATCTATGCGTGTTGTCTTAGGATCTACTGCTCTTAATTTCAAACCACTAAACATAGGTACATAACCTGGTTTGTACATATTTAAAGCTTCTTTAACATTGGGTGGAACTATAGTTTGCGATACGGCATCAATAGTAACTAATAAAGCCACAGGAATCCCTGCTTTATTCAAAGTGCGGGCCACTTTAATTTGTTCATTAGCCCCTAAAGAATGTCCTACTAAAATAATAGGTCGGTGGGGGTTATGAGCGTAATAATACTTTTTAATATCGCGCACTACTAAACCTGCGTTATACCACATACCACTGGTTACAACCACGCCAAATCGTTCATCAACTGAGTCATGCAATTGGTACATGCCAGTACTAAATACCCCTAAACCGCCCAACATAGTATGTACTTCACCGTCTCTTTTTACGGTTTTGGCTACGGCTTTTTGCGGTTTTGCTGTTTGAGACTGAGCATTTTTCTTTTTAATAGTACGAATTGTGCCCGACAAATCCACACAAGCTACAATACTAAAGGCAAGTACTAACAAAAAAAGTGCTCGCAAAAAGCTAATTGATGGGTGGCGAATAGAGTTCATAATAATTAATTGTTGTTTTTTTGTGTTTATAGCATACCTTATTTATGTGATTTTTGGTAGGCTGGAGAAATTCAGCAACACTTATATATTATCCCAACCTACGTTAGGGATAAGCTCTGTGTCAAAGCTCCTAAAGGTTAGATATGAATACTCAAATAACAATAGTTAGCGTTAGTCAGTTAAATCGACAGGTGAAAAATTTTTTAGAATATGAAATCGGCCCCGTTCATGTTGAGGGTGAAGTATCGAATTTAACCAGAGCTTCTTCTGGACATTTCTACTTCACCTTAAAAGACAGTGGCGCTCAACTAAAATGTGTTTTTTTTAAAAATCGCCATACGACTCCTTTAGTACATAAACTATCCGATGGACAACTTGTGGTTGCCGCAGGTAGATTGAGTCTTTATGAGGCTCGGGGTGATTACCAACTTATTGTTGATCAATTAACCGAAGCAGGTCTTGGCGTTTTGTATCAACGTTTTGAAGAGTTAAAAATCAAACTCGCTGCCGAAGGACTATTTAACGCAGAAAGAAAAAAACCCATTCCTGCTATTGCCAAAACCATTGGTATTATCGCCTCAGAAAAAAGTGCTGCCTTACAAGATATTTTATCTACCTTGGCCCGTCGTTTTGCTCTATCCAATATCATTATTTACCCCAGTGAAGTTCAAGGCAGCACAGCCCCTATACAACTGATTAAAGCAATAAAAAAGGCCAATACAGATAATCGTTGTGATGTACTAATTTTGGCGCGTGGCGGTGGCAGTATTGAAGATCTATGGGCTTTTAATGACGAACAATTAGCACGACAAATTGCAGCCAGCTCTATTCCTATTGTCAGTGGAGTTGGGCATGAGACTGATTATACTATTGCCGATTTTGTTGCCGACTATAGAGCTGAAACACCAACGGCCGCAGCTGCAGCCGTTACTCCTGACTGCATCGAGCTTGCACATAAAATTGATAAATTACAACGTCATCTGATACTGTCTATAACCAGTATCATGAACCGTAAACAACATCAGATACATCTAACCACAGTTCAATTAAATCAATACAATCCAAAAACTCAAGTGAAACAAACCAAGCTTAAATTGGAGCAATTAAGCGCTTTGATGAGCCAACATCTGCGCGCTAAATTCAATCAATTAAAATTTCAGTTGAATAATAATTTATCAACCTTGCATGCGGTCAGTCCATTAGCTACACTCGATAGAGGTTATGCAATTGCAACAAAAAATCAGCACGTTTTGTTTGCTGCTGACACCGCTAAAATTGGAGATACGATTCACGTTCGTTTAGCCAAAGGATCGCTTGAGTGCGAGGTAATTAATATAGGGACAACATGATTGAACAGTTAAATGACAGTCTAAATCTAATTATCCTACAGACACAATTAAATTTGCATACTTTAGGGATAATCCTGTTAATTCCCTGGACAGTATTTTTTATCACTCGTTTTATCGACCAGCGCTTTTTATTATTAGGAATTATCCCAAGACACATTTTTGGCTTACAAGGCATTTTGTTTGCCCCGCTTTTACATGCCGATTTTAACCACATATTTTTTAATTCCATCCCTTTATTGGTCCTAAGCAATTTCATATTAATCAATGGCTTAAATTATTATTTAGTGGTTACTTTATCCATCACTGTATTAAGTGGGGCAGCTATATGGTGTTTTGCCAAATCGGGTTTACATATTGGCGCTAGTGCTTTAATCACCGGTTATTGGGGATTTTTAGTTTGCAATATTTATCAAACTGGTACCTTAACAACCATAATATTGGGCGCTTTGAGTGTCTATTATTTTGCAGGGATATTCTTTGGAATTTTTCCAAGCCAAAAAGGTGTTTCTTGGGAAGGCCATTTATTCGGTTTATTAGCAGGAATTACAACAAGTTATCTGCTATACAACAATTACATTTAATTTATGCTATTCTAAACAAATACGCCATATAGGGAGCTACAATGTTCAAACCAAAAGTGTACTTATTAGCCAGTCTTTTAAGTTTGCTTTGCACTTCTATATTCGCAGCTGATGGCTGTTGTAGTGGCATGGGCGGCGTTAGTTATTGTGACTCATCCGCTGGACGTCTTGTCTGTAAAAATGGATTTTATTCTGCCTGTTATTGTACCCGTCATTCTGTTATGGATTTGCAGTTATTAGTAGGATGCTGTTTATGGCATGGAGGTGTTTTGCCTATTGTTGATGGCACAGGATCCGTTCGTTGTCGTGATGGTTTTATTTCTGAAGAGTGTTCTTTGCAAAACCCTGTTGAAACTATTGCTGCTTGGTAAACCCCGATGTTGGGTCAATGACCTAATGGCGCTGCCTTAAGCAGCGTCATTTTCAAGCAACCATTTTTTTCTTTGTAATAAAAGCGCTTCCTTTGCTACCTTTCGGTCAATCTTTAATATG
>JBAZRP010000080.1:0-13675 GCA_041662885.1 Legionella sp. | reverse complement strand
CCTCAACAAGTACCGCAACATGCTCTGGAGGCACATCAGGAGTAATCCCATGACCCAAGTTAAAAACATGTCCCGATCCGTGTCCATATGCTTCCAAAACCGCTGCAACGTGCTGTCGAATTACTGTTTCAGAAGCTAATAATACTGTTGGATCCAAGTTTCCTTGTAATGCAACTTTCGCGCCAACTCGAGCACGTGCTGCTTGTAAGTCACAAGTCCAATCTACTCCCACTGCATCACAGCCGGTTGCAGCAATACTTTCCAACCATTGGCCACCGCCTTTAGTAAAGAGAATAATGGGTATATCCGGATAAAGGCTTTTTACCTTTTGTACTATGCTTTGCATGTACTGTAAGGAGAATTTTTGATAATTACTGGTGCTTAAGACCCCACCCCAGGTATCAAAAATCATCAAAGCATTAACGCCTGCCTTTACCTGTTCAATCAAATAATCAGCAACCGACAAGGCTAATTTATGCAACAGCATATGCGCAGCTTCACTTTCATCATAAATTAACTTTAAAATTCGTTTAAAATCCCTACTGCTTTTGCCTTCAACCATATAACAGGCCAAAGTCCAAGGACTTCCTGAAAAGCCAATAAGTGGCAATTCCGCCGGCATATTTTGCCGAATAAGACGCGCCGCATCCATTACATAGCCCAATGATTCAGCTGCAACTGGGACTGATAAAGCCTCTATCTGTTTGATTTCATTGATAGGGTTGGTAAAACCAGGTCCTTCCCCTTCGGCAAAGTACAAGCCCAAACCCATGGCATCCGGAATAGTTAAAATGTCGGAAAATAAAATGGCCGCATCCAGGGCAAAACGCCGCAAAGGCTGCAAAGTCACCTCACATGCAAGCTCAGGATTCTTACACAAACTCATAAAATCCCCAGCCTTAGCCCTTGTTTGCCGGTATTCCGGTAAATAACGACCTGCCTGACGCATAATCCATACGGGAGTTCGTTCTACTGGTTGGCGTCGTAGTGCTCGGATGAATAAGGATTGATTTAAATCATGCATGTTAAGGCCTTGAGGGTGAATTGGGCTGATAATACCATAGCTCTATTTACTGACCCAATAGTTTCATTCTGGTAATGTTTGAGCACATGACTTTGCCAGCTTGTCGCAGCGACGCCCTCTACCCTCTTACCACCAACTAATATACAATAATCCCTTTTAACCGGATCCCCTTCACATGGACACTCTAATAATAAAATCCCTTAACGTATCAACCCAAATTGGTGTGTACGAATGGGAACAAAAAATTAAACAGAACTTATTGATAGATATCACTATTCCCTACGATTTTAGTGCTTGCAATGATGATTTAAGTCAAACTATTGATTATGAAGCCTTATGTCGCGTTGTTACTACTGCTGTAGAGTCCCAATCTTTTCGATTAATCGAAACCGTAGCTAATACGCTGGCTTCTTTAATTCAACAGGAATTTAAAGTAAAAAATTTAAGTATATCAGTGAGTAAGCCTAATGCTGTGGCTAATGCTGGTGTGATACAAGTTCACGTTGAGAGGTAAAAAAAGGAATAATACCGTCTTTGCGAGCGCAGCGAAGCAATCCAGTGACCGTACCTGTGCATCCAAGGCCACTGGATTGCTTCGCTGCGCTCGCAAAGACGTAGATTTTTCCTTAAGTCAGTGCCATTGGGATCATGCCCTAACCTACCCACCTGCACTCGTAATCATCCCATGCAAACGTTCTGATTTTGCCAAAGTCCCCTGAGCCTGTTGCGCTAAAACCTTGTTTGGGTAAGGGCCAACAATGACTCGAAACCAATTCCCCTGTGACTTGGTCACAACTGGAACCACACTGACATTAAAACCTTTTAAGGTTAACAAACCTTTCATTTGCTCTGCATCTTTTCTTGCTTTAAAAGAAGCCACTTGTACGGCAAAAGAACCTTTACTTGGCGGTGGAACTGCTTTAGCGGTCACTACTTGTACTGCCGCTGCTGGAGCTGATTTTACTACCGCAGCTATCTTATTGTTTGTAATTGGAGTGGCGGGGACTTGAGCTTGGGCTTGAGCGCTTGGTTTTGGATGATTGGGCTGAGCAGGCACTTTTTCATTGGCCAATAAAGTATAAAATTCAAATTTTGGCTTTGGTGGCTGTTGTTGTGCATGAGCATGAGCAGGAGCCTTAGTTGCTTCGTGCTTGGCCACTTGCTCGGAAGCTACCTGTTTATTAACCCAATGACTTAATTTTTCCATATCAAAAAAAGAAGCCGCCAGATAGCCGCCCAAAAAAGCCAAAACAATTAATAAAAATTGGTTCGGAGCTGCACTTCTGCGCCTTGCAGGACCTCTATGTCCATATTCTCTCGCCATCACATACTCTCAGGAGCTGAAACACCCAATAAATTCAAGCCATTATGTATCACTTGACGTACCGCCTCTAACAAACAAAGGCGCGCGCAACGCAATTCTTTTTGTTCGCACAACAAAGGCACTGCATTATAATAACTGTGTAACCCATTTGCCAGATCACGTAAATAATATGTCAATTGATGGGGTTCGCACAAGACCGCAGCTGCTTCAACCACCTCAGGATAACGACATAATAAATTAATCAAAGCCGTTTCATGTTCTTCAGTTAAGAGACTAACTTTTTCTAAGCCCAAAGTCTTATCCCAAGTTAATCCTCTTTCGCTTAATTGTCTTAATACACTACAAATACGCGCATGAGCATATTGAATATAATACACCGGATTATCACTAGACTCTGATTTCGCCAAATCCAAATCAAAATCCATATGTTGTTCCGGTTTACGGGCTACATAAAAAAAGCGCGCCGCATCATTACCCACTTCTTCGCGTAACTCTCTTAAAGTAACAAAAGAACCGCTGCGAGTCGACATTTGTACGCGTTCATTATTACGATAAAGAATAGCAAATTGCACTAACAATACATCCAAAGCTTTTTCATCATGCCCCAAAGCTGTAACTACAGAGCGCAAACGCGTAATATAACCATGGTGATCCGCACCAAATATATCAATTACCCGATTATAACCACGATCGTATTTATTCCAATGATAAGCAACATCGGACGCAAAATAAGTAGTTTGACCATTCGCACGGATTAATACTCGGTCTTTATCATCACCAAAATCAGTAGCCTTAAACCAAAGCGCCCCTTCTTGTTCAAAAGTATGACCACCATCTTTTAAAGCCTGGATCCCTTTTTCAATAGACCCGTTTTCAAACAAAGAACGCTCAGAAAACCATTGATCAAAATCAACCCCAAAGCCATGCAAATCTTCTTTGATGTCATCTAAAACAAAATCCAGGGCATGTTTATGAAATACAGCGAAACCCTCGGCTCCCATTAATTGCTTAGCACGACTAATAACTGCATCTATATACTTATCTTTATCCCCACCATGAGGCTCATCAGGAGGTAAATCAGCAACCACCTGACTCCAAGGAAAAACCCATTTCGCAGCAAGTTCATTCCATAACTCTAAGGCAATATCAAGGACATAATCACCTTTATAAGCATTGGCAGGAAATACTACCACCTCACCAGCATGTTCCAAATAACGCAACCAAACAGAAGCCGCCAAAATATCCATCTGCCGACCTGCGTCATTGACGTAATATTCCAAATGAACATCATAACCCGCTGCTTTTAAAACATTTCCTAACGTAGCCCCAAAAGCCGCTGAACGCCCATGCCCAACATGCAAAGGACCCGTTGGATTGGCAGATACGAATTCAATCAAAACCTTTTGTCCCTGCCCTACCGTACTTAACCCAAAAGCATTAGTTTGTTGAAGAACATCAGGAATAACTTGCAAACGCGCCGCAGGATTCACAAAAAAATTAATAAACCCAGCACCAGCAATTTCAGTTTTAAGAATTTCAGGGGAGGAAGGCAAAGTATTAACAATAAGCTCAGCAATTTTACGAGGAGGCTGTTTACAAGGCTTAGCTAATATCAATGCTAAATTACTAGCATAATCCCCATGAGCAGAATCTTTAGCTCGGTCGACTTTAATATCTACAACCAGATCAACAGGAAATTCACCCGATTTTTGCAACAGAGTAACAGCCTGGCGCAATAAATGTTCAATACTATGCTTCATACGTCTTAAGTACCCAAAAAAATAAAGCTATTATGCTCCTTTTACCCCCACACGTCAAAGCCATATCCCTTCTCCCCCCTCTCAGGAGAGGTGGATTTTTATTTTAGTGTTTCGTAGGTTTTTTTGACTTGGCCGTCTTGAGAAAGCAGGATTGCTATTGGTCTTGTGGTGTCGAAGTGGGCGAAGATTATCATCATCATTACTGTTATAGGTACTGATAGGAACATACCTAAGACACCCCAAATAGTGCCCCATAAAGCTAAGGTGAATAATATTACGAAGGGGCTTAGGTTTAGTGATTGGCCTAGGAGTTTTGGTTCCAGGAAATTCCCTACTACGAATTGTACGGCTACTATACCGCTGGTTATTTCTAAAAACGGCAGCCAGCCTTGGAATTGGATAATTGCTAATAGTGCAGGGAAAGCGGTGGCTATTATTGCTCCTAGATTGGGGATGTAATTTAGGAAGAAAATTACCAGAGCCCAGAATTCTGCAAAATCTAATCCTACCCATTTCATGATGAAATAACTGGCAGAAGCGGTGAACAAGCTTAATAGGGTTTTAATTCCCAGATAAGTTTGGGTATCGCGTATGATGTGGGAAATTATATTGTCTACTATATTTCGGTGTTCTTTGTTGCGTAAAAGAGCATTTAATTTTTGGGTAAAGTAATGTTGTTCTACGAATAAAAAGAGTACATATAATAAGATTAGAACCGCAGAACTGGTTACAATCGAAAAGACTGCATAGATATTCAGTATTATATTTTGAATGCTTAATCCTTTAATCAGGCTGTCAAAATTAGTAATGCCATTAAAGTGAAAGCGGGCTTCTAATGAATTGAATATTTGTAATAAATTTTCTTGGTAGCGAGGTGCTGCGGCTATTACTTCGGTAACGTTATTGCCTATGATTTCAATTAATACTTTGACAAATAAGGCGACCAGGATTAATGATAACACCATACTCACTCCTGGGGGGAAGCGGTCGCCGATAACTGGAATACGTTTGATGCCCTGGTTGACGGTATTTAGTAAATGCCAAACGAAAATGGCTATGACTACAGGGATCAGTAACCCTCGGCCTACGATTAATAAATAACCAATGATGAATACTAAAATTAAACCAGCGGTAAAGGTTATTATGCGATTCATCCTGATACGCTCCTAGGTTTTTGCACTTTTCGTAGGTTGGGTCTTGGACCAACAAATAGGCAACAGTTGTATCATTGTTGGGCCACGACCCAACCTACGTGATTATTCTAAAATTTCATAGTATATTATTATCTTTTTTGAGATAAATTAATACTGTGTTGGCCAAATCATGTGAAATTTTAGCCGGCGTCGGCCCAACGCTTGCGGCTAAATTAAGTAAATGCGGCATTAATACGGTGCAAGACTTGCTCTTTCACTTGCCTTTTCGCTATCAAGACAGAACGCGAGTTACTCCTATTTCCGATTTACGTGACAAAGATTGGGCCGTAGTGGTTGGTCGGGTTTGTAAAACAGAAATTAAATCCGGCAAGCGAACTATGTTGTTTTGTTACGTGGAAGATAAAACCAGTATTCTCAAATTACGATTTTTTCATTTTAATACCGCTCAAGTAAAAGCGTTTAACTCTTGTGAAAAAATTCATGTCTTTGGCGAAGTGCATGACTACAATAATAGTTTGGAAATGGTTCATCCTGAATACCAACTACTTGCAGAAGATAAACCTTTGCAAGTTGCCGAAACGTTAACGCCAATTTATCCCAGTACGCAAGGATTAACACAAACGCGCTTAAGACAATTGGTTAAAAGCGCACTGACTGTGAGTTATAATGATCTGTCGCAACTGGAATGGTTGAGTGAGGATCAATTACAAAGCCATCATTTAATGCCCCTTTCTTCTGCTATTGATTTCTTGCATAACCCTCCTCCAGATGCTTCGGTACAGGCTTTGGAAGAAGGACAGCATCCTGCTTTAAAACGTTTAGTCTTTGATGAGTTAGTAGCACACAGATTAAGTATGCAATTTGCTCGTGAGGCGCGTAGCTCTTTGCATGCGCCAGTTCTGGGACTTGATGCAGAGGGGACTGCAGGACAAAGGGAGCTAATTAAGCAATTTATTGCCAGTCTGCCATTTACTTTAACTCAAGCTCAAAAACGCGTGGCGCGGGAAATTAGTCAGGATTTGGCACAAGCTAAGCCTATGTTGCGTTTGGTGCAAGGTGATGTGGGTTCTGGGAAAACCATTATTGCAGCCTTGGCTGCTTTGCAAGCGATCGCGCAAGGTTATCAAGTGGCTTTTATGGCACCTACGGAATTATTAAGCGAGCAGCATGCTTTAAATCTTACGCAATGGCTGCAGCCTTTGGGCATTCAAGTTTTAAAATTAAGTGGTGCTATGAAAGCATCGGAGCGACGCCTTGCTCTTAGTGGTTTGGCGGAAAATACCTGTCAATTGATTATTGGTACGCATGCTTTATTTCAAGATGAGGTAGTCTTTGCCAAATTGGGTTTGGTGATTATTGATGAGCAACATCGTTTTGGTGTGGAGCAAAGATTGCTCTTGCATCAAAAAGGGCAACAGGAAAATCTGGTTCCTCATCAATTATTAATGACGGCAACGCCTATTCCGCGGACCTTGGCTATGAGTCATTTTGCGCATATGGATTTGTCGGTTATTGATGAATTGCCGCCGGGGCGGACACCTGTTACTACTGCTGTTGTGCCTCAGGAGAAAAGGGAATCTATTATTGCTCGTTTGCAAGAAGCGATAGCGCAAGGCAGGCAGGCTTATTGGGTTTGTACTTTGATTGAAGAATCGGAAAAATTACAATGCATGGCGGCGACAGCTACTGCTGAAAATTTGCAAGCGCAATTAAGTTCAGTACGTGTTGGTTTGGTGCATGGCAAGATGAAGGCTGTTGAAAAAGAAGCAACTATGGCTGCATTTAAAGCTGGGGAAATTGATTTATTGGTTGCAACTACGGTGATCGAAGTTGGCGTCGATGTGCCTAATGCCAGCTTGATGATTATTGAAAATGCCGAACGATTGGGTTTGTCGCAATTGCATCAATTACGTGGTCGGGTGGGTCGTGGTAGTGCGCAATCGCATTGTTTGCTGTTGTATCAAGCACCTTTGTCGCATCTTGCCTCTGAGCGTTTGAAGATTATGCGGGCTACTAATGATGGTTTTGAAATTTCTGAGAAGGATTTAGCTCTGCGGGGGGCTGGGGAAGTTTTGGGGACTCGGCAAACTGGGTATAGGCAATTTAAGATTGCGGATTATCAGCGGGATAAGGATTTGTTTGGGGTTGTTGGTGGGTTTGCTAAGGAGTTGGTTTTGGACAGGCCTGAGTTGGCTAAGGTAATTACTCAGAGATGGCTTGGGGAGTTTGAACAGTTTTTGGGGGGATAGTTTTAGATCCCCTCATCCGCCCTTCGGGCACCTTCTCCCTGGGGGAGAAGGACCACAAAGAACGCCTTCTCCCCCAGGGAGAAGGTGCCCGAAGGGCGGATGAGGGGATCTAATCGTCTCCAAACAAATGAAAATAAATACTCTGCATCACAATATCAAACTGATTGCCCACCTCATGATTCCAAAATCTTAATACCTTATAGCCCAATTTATTCAAATACTCAGTGCGTCGTGTATCGTATGCTTTGTATTCGAGCTCATTATGTTGACCACCATCAATTTCAATAATTACTTTTTTTCAATACAGATAAAATCGACAATATAGGCTCCCAAGGGACATTGTCTTTTAAATTTTAACTCTTTGAACCTTCTTGATCTTAGATAAGCCCATAGCTTGGATTCCATTGGAGTGCTGTGTTTGCGTAATATTTTGGCATTTTTTTGGACTTGGTTCATGTAATTTCCTTATTTTGATCCCCCTCATCCGCCCTTCGGGCACCTTTGTATAGGGCAGATGAGTGGATCAAAATAGCTAGTACACATTCTAAAGTCAATCAGTTAATGCTATCATCTAACACCTAATTATCTTCAGAATTAATAACTTTGAATCAAGTAAATAGATACAATCAAGCAAAAAAAGTAACCCTTATCGGTGCACTTGTTAATGCATTGCTTGGATTTATCAAATTAATCGGCGGTTTTTTATATCATTCGCATGCCTTGATTGCCGATGGGGTTCATTCTTTTTCTGATTTATTCACTGATGTAATGGTTTTATTTGCCTCTAAATACGGAAGTTTGGATGCAGACGACAGTCATCCATATGGACACCAACGTATAGAAACTGCGGCAACTTTTCTTTTATCCTTGTTTCTTATCCTTGCAGGCTCAGGGATTGCCTGGGATGCTATTGATGAATTGATGCATGGGACACACACTATGCCGAATTGGTTATCCTTGCCGGTTATTTGTATTTCCATTGTTGCTAATGAGTTATTGTTCCATTATACCCGCTATGTTGGTAAACGCATTCAATCACAATTGATTATTACTAATGCCTGGCATCATCGCTCTGATGCAGCCTCCTCTTTAGTGGTTTTTGTTTCCTTAATTGGAAGTCTTATGGGCTATGTGTATTTGGATGCCATAGCTGCGATAATTGTTGCTGTTATGATTATTAAAATGGGCTGGGATTATGCTTGGAATAGTGTTAAAGAATTGGTCGATACGGCTGTTGATCCCGAACTATTAAAACATATTGAACACATCATCAATCATGTCGATGGTGTTGAAAAAATGCATCAATTACGTAGCCGTTTTATGGGTGGGGATATTTATATAGATGTTCACATCCTGGTTTCACCTAAGATTTCTGTATCTGAAGGACATTATATTGCACAACATGTGCACAATATTCTGATAGATCAAGTTGATGCGATCAAAGATGTTACGGTTCATGTGGATCCAGAAGACGATGAAACATGCTCCCCTTCCTTGCATTTGCCAAGTCGCACTGTGATCCGGGATTTACTGCTTCATGAAGTCCATATGGACTTCCCACAAATTTTGTTTTGGAACGTTCATTACTTAGATGGTAAAATGAGTCTCGATATTGCTTGTTCGGAAGATTTTAACCAGTGGAAGGAATTACACCAGCGGGTGTTATTAGCTTTAAAATTGCAAGATGATATCGATGAAGTTCGATTATTTAGTTTACATGAAGTTATGCATCATTAGGAATTATCCATGTTTTCGGCTACAGGTTTAAAAATATTATTCGCGGTTACCATTTTTATCGTTATCCTGCTTGCAGGTTGGTATCCTTTCAAAAAACGCATTAAAGACGACAGGCATGTTGATTTACCTATTGGTGAAACTTTAGCTACAGGGGTTTTCCTTGGTGCAGCACTGTTACACATGCTGCCCGAAGCCAACACCCTATTTCAGTCTATGGGTTATCATTATCCCTTTGCTTATATCATTACCGGCACAGTATTTCTTATTTTCTTATGGTTTGAACACTTGGGAAAAGAGCTCTACCACCACCATCATTCAGAGCATCCAGCTTTTGCCATCTTAGCTTGGGCCATGTTGTCCGTACACTCAATCATGCTTGGGGCGGCTTTAGGCTTGGCACATCATAATTCGGTTATTATTATGCTTTTCTTAGCCATTATTACCCATAAGTGGGCAGAAAGCTTTGCCATTGCTGTGCAATTAAATAAAAGCACTATGAGTAAAAACAACAGCCTTATCTTTTTCTTGATTTTTAGCTTAATGACTCCTTTGGGAATTTATATAGGTTGGTATTTTGGACGGGGTATTGAAACGCATTCCGTGTTTGATCCTATTCTAATTGCTGCCTCTGCAGGAACATTTCTTTATTTAGGTACTTTGCATGGCTTGGAACGTTGCGTTTTAGTCGAACGTTGCTGCAACCTAAGAGATTTTAGTTTTGTCATCATTGGTTTTTTATTAATGGCCTCGGTAGCCATTTATATTTAAATAGGAATTCAACATGCAGATAGCAAAAATTCAGGCACGAGAAATTTTAGATTCTCGAGGTAATCCTACCGTAGAAGCTGATGTTTTATTAAATAATGGCATTATAGGTCGAGCCAGCGTACCTTCTGGCGCTTCAACTGGTTCACGCGAAGCTTGTGAGCTTAGAGACCATGATAAAGCACGTTATCTGGGTAAAGGGGTTTTAAAAGCTGTTGCGCATGTGAATGAGGATATTAATAAGCATTTGCATGGCTTTTCGGTAGCAGATCAGGAAGCTTTAGATAGTAAATTATGTGCACTTGATGGAACGGAAAATAAATCACGCTTAGGAGCAAATGCAATTTTAGCAGTGTCACTTGCCAGTGCCAGAGCCAGAGCTCAGGGTTTAAATCTACCCTTACACCGCGCTTTGAATCAAGGTCAGGCTCTGTCGATGCCCATTCCTATGATGAATATTCTTAATGGCGGTGCTCATGCGGATAATAATGTAGATATTCAAGAATTCATGATTATGCCTGTGGGTGTGCACGATTTTCCCACTGCCCTACAAATGGGTGCGGAAGTCTTTCATATTTTAAAAGATGTCTTGAAAAAACAAGGTTTGAATACTGCCGTGGGTGATGAAGGCGGTTTTGCACCAAATATCCAATCCAATCGCCAAGCTCTGGATCTTCTGAGTGAAGCGGTTGAAAAAGCGGGTTATCGTTTGGGGCAGGATATTGTATTTTCTTTAGATGTGGCCGCTTCTGAATTATTTAAAGGCGGTGTGTACCGTATGCCTTCTGAAAAGCAGGAGTTTAGTTCCAAACAACTTATTGATTACTATGCCAGCTTAATTGCTAATTATCCGATTGTGAGTATAGAAGATGGTTTGGATGAGCAAGACTGGCAGGGTTGGCAGCAATTAACTACCCAGCTTGGTAGTAAAATTCAATTAGTCGGCGATGATTTATTTGTCACTAATCCTAAAATACTGCAACAAGGCATAGACCAAGGTGTGGCTAATTCGATTTTGATTAAACTTAATCAGATTGGTACTTTGACTGAAACGCAAGAAGCGATTAAATTAGCTCAGGCGCATAATTATAAATGCGTGATCTCACATCGTTCTGGAGAAACTGAGGATAGTTTTATTGCTGATTTGGCAGTCGCTACTGGTGCAGGGCAGATTAAAACGGGATCTTTGTGCCGTACGGATAGGATGGCTAAATACAATCAGTTGTTGCGGATTAATGAGATGCTTTAATGGGATATTAATTCATAAATTGATAAAAGGTTTCATTTTCTTTGACCATACCTAGTTCGTAACGGGCTTGTTCTTCTAAGGCTTGGTCGCCGCTTTTTAATTCACTTATTTCTGCTTCCATAGCTCGGTTGCGCATGGCAAGTTTGTTATTCTCACGCCCATGCTCCGCTAGCACTTTTTCGAGTGATATAAGTTGAATTAGGTTGCCATCGCCTAACCACAGCTTGTGCTGCAAAAAGGCTAAGGTAACAATTAGTATGACGAATACGGGACGCATAGTTCTGCCGGTTTTTTAAGTCCTTTTTTTATTGTAGTACTATAGTTTGGTTTGGTGCAAGCTGTTAGTGGAAAATATTATTATCGCATTATGAACTTCTCCCTCCAGACGTAGGTTGGGCCTTGGCCCAACCTACGTCTGGAGGAAATTAAACAGCGATTAGCTCCCAATCCATTGCTTTTGGTTTTTCTTCCCACAAACTTAACACATAACCTCCACCACCTGATCCCGTCGGCTTGACAGCCAACGCACCTTTTTCCATTAATTGGTGCATGTGTTGTTGTAAACTTTCGCTGACTAAATCCCATTTAAAAAAACAATCACAGGCTTTATTGATTGCTTGTACTAATTCATGCATCGCTATTGGGCCGCCATCCTCCAAAGCTTTTTTGCATTCATGGACTGACTCAATCATTTGATTGTCAATCTGTTGAGCCAATTGCGGATCTCTATCCCATAAACTTTGCACTTGTTGAATGCAATGGGAAGTAATGCCTATTTGATTACAGGAGGATAAATACCATAAGGGTTGCATTTTTTGTTTCAAAGGACTTACTTTCCCGGCATGAAATACTACACCTGTGTCTGAAGCAACACCGGCTATATCCAAACCACTACTTTTACCATGGAATAAATGTTCCAATTCACGGGCAAACTCATTAATTTGTTCTGCTGGTATCATGTTCTGAGCCTGACACCAGCGACTCATAGCCACGCAAAGGGCCGCAGAAGCGCCCATACCTTGACCAATAGGTATAGTGCTTTCTATTTGAAAATGTCCGCCAATTTGATTAATCGAATGTCCTAGAATTTTAATTGCTTGTTCTAACACGCTCCAAAATAATAAATGCATATCTGCACCGCTGACTCCAGAATAATCAGCACTTAAATCGGTCTTGGCTGCGGAATAGTTCATAATCAATTGACGATCTTTAATAGGGAAAACTAAAGCTTCATGACCACGAACTACTGCATGTTCACCGGCTAAAATCCATTTCCCATATGTTGTTGTTGCAAAATCATAAAACTTCATAGTGCCCTACTTCTTGTATGACTAATTGTGCTAATGCGGCTTGATCAGGTCTAAATAATAAGTGAATATTTGGTCCTGCGTCCATAGTTACTATTGGCCCATTTTTATGTTGCTGCCAAAAATTTTGTAACCGCTCCAAGACTTGTACACTTTCATGAGTGATGTAGGAAAATGGCTGAGAACTTGTACTGAATAATTGATGCATGTCTTGAAATTCTTGCCAGCAGATTTGGTATGCGCTATTCCAATCTTCAATTTGTAAAGCCTGCATTAAACGTACCAAATGCTGTTCTGCTTTGATGCTGCGTTCTGGATAAAAAGGACTGGTTTTTACTCTTTTATGCGCTTCACTGGAAGATACTTCTTTTTCTTGATTATTAACTACTATAACTTTATGTAGTAAATTCTGATAGGGTAATTCAATTGGGCCTACCTCAGTTTCTTGCCATATGGCCCAGGGTGAAAAAAAAGAACGGCATGAGGATCCAGAGCCTTGTCTGCTTAATTGTGCTTGCTCTGCTAGCGATAAAACTGGTTTTTGTGTTAGATCACTCAAGGCTGAAACTGCGCATTTGGTTAAAGCGGCAAAGCTTGAAGCGGAACTTGCCAATCCTGATGCATGCGGAAAATTATTATTTGACTGAACTAAAAAACTGCCTGAATAGCTAAAGTGATTTTTTATTCGTGATAAATGGTTTAAAAAACGTTTTTGTGCCGATTCAGAAAGTGTAAAAGTGCTGGCACCAAAATCGTTTAAAGGCTGCCATTTATCTTCTGTGTCTGCGATGGTATTCATCTGCACTTTGGTAATTAAATTACTTAATGTATATGAAAGTGATGCATTGCCGGGGATATTCGATTGTTCATCTTGTTTTCCCATGTATTTGATTAATGCAATGTTTGCTGGGGCTTGGGCAAGCCAACTCATAAATCTCTCCTAATTATTTTTATCTGCTCCCTTCTCCCCACTTGTGGGAGAAAGGTCACTGTCATTAAGTTAAGACTTTACGTCATCCTGAACGCAGTGAAGGATCTCCTGAAACTGGCTCAGTTGCCACTTTCGGAGATCCCTCGTTGCACTCAGGATGACGGGCTCTAGTGCT
>JBAZRP010000079.1:0-13882 GCA_041662885.1 Legionella sp. | reverse complement strand
AGTGAAGAGCCGCGGCACTGCCATTAAGTTAAGACTTTACGTCATCCTGAACGCAGTGAAGGATCTCCTGAAACTGGCACAGTGCCACTTTCGGAGATCCCTCGTTGCACTCGGGATGACGGGCTCTAGTGCTTAACTTAATGGCAGTGAAGAGCCGCGGCACTGCCATTAAGTTAAGACTTTACGTCATCCTGAACGCAGTGAAGGATCTCCTGAAACTGGCACAGTGCCACTTTCGGAGATCCCTCGTTGCACTCGGGATGACGGGCTCTGGTGCTTAACTTAATGGTAGTGAAGGGCCGCAGCTCGGATGACAAGAAAACTCCTTGGCTTATATATGCTTCGGCTATAATTTGCTGGTAGGTACTGGTGAAGGTTCTGATGCTGAATGTTCCTTATGGCCTTTAAATAAACCGGGTGAATATTTAGGCATTTTAGAAATTTCTGTCAAAGTCATTCCTTTATCCAATAACTTATAAACAGAAAATGTATTAGCAAGCATTTCCTCTACCTTTTTCGGATTTTCACTTTGTATAGCGTACAACTCACTTTTCTGGCACTTTCTTTTTTCAAGTTCTGCAATAAAAGATAACTCTTGATAAAAAGGAACCAAGGCTAAATAAGCGCAGGATTCTTGTTTCATTTGTGCTAAAGGAAAAGTACTAGCATAAATTTCAGCCGTAAATGATTGAAGCTCCTTACAATACCAATATTTTTTTTGTTTACCTTTATTCTCTATTGAGCTCATAAGATACCAATGATGTACCAAATGAGTGACTGGCATTATTGAGCTTTGCGATTCAAAACCCTTTTCATCTTGCGAGCTTATTGATCCAAAACTGGCTTTATAACTCAATTGTAATTTTTTATAAACTACATGAACCATATCTTCACTATTAAAAAAATCAAAATCTGATTCTAAATTTTGTTGTTGATGCATGAATATTGTTCCTGATTAGAATGATTAAAACTATCACTCTCCCTGTATAAATAAATCCAAAATTAATAAAGCTGCGCCAATACAAATTGCACTATCAGCAATATTAAACGTGGCAAAATGATAATGCTTATAATACAGATCAATAAAATCTATTACGTGACCATGCAATGCTCTGTCTATTAAATTCCCGACTGCACCGCCCAATATTAAACTAATTGCAACCGATTGTAGTTTTAGCATTGAATCGGAACGCAGCAGCCAAATAATTAAAATAATACATACTAAAACACCAAATACGGCAAAAAACCAATGATGCCAAGTGCCTGCCGCGCTTAAAAAGCTAAAGGCGGCACCAGTATTGTATGCAAGCGTTAAATTAAACATAGGAATAATAGGTACTGGCGTATAAGGTATTAAATTCAGACTAACCCAATATTTACTGAGCTGATCTAAAATTAATACTGCAATGCTGAGAAAAAACCAATACCCTTGTCTCATATAAAATGCCTCTCTTCATGCTTGCCAGTAATATTACCTACACAACGCAAACACAATTCAGGATGGGTACTATCGTGTCCTATATCGGCAGTTCTATGCCAACAACGAGCACATTTTTCATAAGTACTCGCTTGTACCTGAATACCCACTCCATAATCATTTATTTGCATGTCGGCAGGTGCCTTACTTAAAGGCTCAACACTGGCACCGGAAGTAATTAATAAAAAGCGTAATTCATCATTAAGACGAGTCAGCTTAGGCATTACTTTTTCATCAGCATACAAAGTGACTTCTGCAGCCAAAGCGGAACCTATTTCACCTTTTTGTCGCGTTTCTTCTAAAGCTTTATTTACTTCGTCTCTGATTACATGCAATTGTTCCCAATCTTCTTCATTCACCGCAGCAATTTTAGGCCAGGCTTGATACCAATTGGCAAGAAAGACTGACTCTTCTTTTTCACCTGGAATATACTGCCAAATTTCCTCGGCAGTAAAAGATAAAATGGGTGCTAACCATAAAGTAAATGCACGAACAATATGATACATAGCTGTTTGACAAGAACGTCGGGCTAAACTGTTTTTAGCTGAGGTATATTGTCGGTCTTTAATTAAGTCCAGATAAAAGCTTCCCATATCTACAGCACAAAAATTATGAATTTTTTGATAAATAATATGGAATTGATACTGTTCATACGCTTCAATAATTTCTTGTTGCAATTCTTGGCAACGTTGCACCGCCCATCTGTCTAATTCCAACATATCTTGCGGAGCAACAGCGTCGTGTTGCGGATCAAAATCAAATAAATTAGCCAATAAAAAACGGGCCGTATTACGAATGCGACGGTAGGCATCAGCATTACGTTTAATAATTTCCTCAGAAATACTCACTTCATGACGGTAATCTGTTGATGAAACCCATAAACGTAAAATATCCGCTCCGTGTTGGCTAACCATTTTATCTAAAGCTACATAATTACCTTTAGATTTAGACAGCTTTCGACCCTCAGCATCTACCGTATAACCATGAGTTAATACCGTTCTATAGGGCGCTACATCATACATTGCAACAGAGGTGGTTAAGGATGAATTAAACCAACCTCGGTGTTGATCCGAACCCTCAAAATAAACATCCGCAGGAAATGCTAAATCTTTATGATGTCTTAAAACGCTAAAGTGGGAGATACCGGAATCCAACCATACATCCATAGTGTCAGTGATCTTATCGTATACTTCAGCATCGTCACCCAATAATTCTTTAGGATCTAATTCAAACCAAGAATCAATTCCGGAATGCTCTATCATTAAAGCTACTTTGTCGATGAGCTCTAAAGTATCGGGATGTAATTCACGGGTTGTACTATGGACGAATAAAGGCATAGGCGTACCCCAGGCCCTTTGTCGTGATATACACCAATCGGGTCTGTTCTCTACCATGTTGCTAATCCGCGCCTTACCCCAATCAGGAACCCAATTCACCTGATCAATTTGTTTTAAAATTTCTTGGCGTAAATTACTTTTATCCATAGAAATAAACCATTGCGGTGTTGCCAGGAAAATCATAGGCGATTTATGGCGCCAGCAATGCGGATAACTGTGTCTTATCGATTCTTGAGCTAATAATTTGCCTTGCTGGGTCAAAACCTCAATAATTTTCTCATTAGCTTTTAATACATGCAGTCCAGCAAATAAACCTACATCTTCGGCAAAGCATCCATTGGCTTTTACAGGATTAACTAAAGGAAGTTGGTATACTTTACCTACCATATAGTCATCCGGACCATGTGCTGGTGCTGTGTGTACATTACCTGTACCTGATTCGGTAGTAACGTGGTCGCCTAAAATTACTGGAACTTGTTTCTCATAAAAAGGATGTTTTAAATTTAAACGCTCAAAGGTATTGCCTTTGACTGTTGCCAGAACCTTGTAATTATCTAATTTATAACGTTGCATTGCCGATTCTAATAAATCAGTTGCAAGCACGAAATAAGTATCGCCAGCATCAACTATGGCATAATCAATTTCTGCATTTAAACATACTGCTTCATTAGCAGGTAAAGTCCAGGGAGTGGTCGTCCAGATAGGAACTATCAGATTTTTGACTGGAACATTCAGTTTCGCAGCGTTTAAGAATTCTTGCGGATTCACTGCAAAAAAAGCTACATCAACTGAAGGTGAGGTTTTTTCTTCGTATTCAACTTCTGCTTCGGCCAGGGCGGATCCGCAATCAATACACCAATGCACAGGTTTAAAACCCTGTAATAAATGACCATTTTTGATCATTAGTCCCAAGGCACGAACGATATTGGCTTCGTATTTAAAATCCATAGTAACATAGGGATTATACCAATCTCCTAAAACACCAAGACGTTGAAATTCATCTCTTTGGATATCAATTTGACTTGCAGCATATTCACGGCATTTTACGCGAAACTCTCGTGCTGATACTTTATCACCTGCCGCACCGATTTTTTTCTCAACATTAAGTTCGATTGGCAAACCATGACAATCCCAACCCGGTACAAAGGGCGCATCAAAGCCACTAAATGTTTTTGATTTAATAATAATGTCTTTAAGAATTTTATTTAAAGCATGTCCGCAGTGTAAATGACCATTGGCATAGGGAGGGCCATCGTGCAAAATAAATTTTTTAGCACCAGAACGGTTTTTACGAATCTTTTGATATAAATCTTTTTCTTGCCATTGTGCCAACATTTCTGGTTCACGATTGGCCAGACTTGCCTTCATAGGAAATGAAGTATTGGGAAGGTTTAAGGTATCTTTGTACTCTGCCATATTATTTACTCTGCGCTTTGTTTCGTGTTTAATTTTGCAAAAAATTCTTTTGCTGCCTGAATATCTTGTTTAATTTGCACTATTAATGCATCTATTGAGGTAAATTTTACCTCGTCACGCACTTTGTGCAAGAAAAATACTTGAACTAATTCGCCATAGATAGATGCATCAAAATCAAACAGATGCACTTCTAAAATATTTTTGCTGCCATCTACTGTAGGACGCGAACCAAGATTGGCTACCCCCTGAACTAGCTGTTTACCAATTTGTACCTGTACTACATAAACGCCATGCAATGGCAAAGTCAATCGGTGCAAACTCAGATTAGCTGTTGGAATGCCCCATTGACGTCCCCGCCCCTGCCCTGCGACTACTCGACCACAGATGCTGTATGTCCTACCCAAAAATTGCGCAGCCATGTCCAAATGGCCTTGTTGCAAAGCGCTTCTAATTTTAGTCGAACTAACTTTTTCATTTTTTAAACAAAAATCGCTAGCTAATTCTACGTCACAATGAAATTCTTTGCCCAATTTTTGTAAGAGATGAATATCACCTTCTCTATTTTTTCCAAAACGAAAATCATGACCAACCAACATGTACTTCACTTGTAACATAGTAAATAAATACTTTTTGGCAAAATCCAGAGCTGAAGTTTCAGCTAAATTTTTATCAAATTTAATACAATAGACAAAATCTACCTGGCATTTTTGCAACATATCCAGTTTTTCGCGCAAACTAGACAGTCTGGCTGGAGCCTTATCCTTTAAAAAATACTCACGTGCTTGTGGTTCAAATAAAATGATGACTAAGGGTACATTGAGGCTAATTGCTTTTTCTTTCAATGCCTTAATTAAATTCTGGTGTCCCAAGTGCACACCATCAAAAGTCCCTATAGTTGCCACTACGCCATTTTTAAACCCAGCAGGATGTTGTACTCCTCGTAGCAATCTCATGTAAATCTTTATCGGTTGAATAAGATGGGATAGTATACTGAACTTGATGCTTTGTTAATAGCCTTTTGAGAAAACCCCAATCTCCAGCTGTAGATTAGGCCTTAGTCCAACTAAACCTCAATAGTTTCCTTTGCCAAAGCAGCTCTGTTGTATTCTGTTGACCAAAACCAATAACCGGTGATGGCCATAGCTGTGTAAATCAGCATTAATCCACTGTGAAATGGTAAATGTTTACTCAAGTACATAAAAGCGTATAAAGTATCTGTGATAAGCCACAACATCCAAGTAAGAATGATCTTATGACACATTAACCATTGAGCAGCAAGGCTTAATGAGGTAGTGATAGCATCAAGAAATGCTACGTTGGAATTGGTAAAGGTATTGAGCAGGGTATAAATCAGTGCAAAAACCACACATAAACTTAAGGCCAGAACGGACCATTGTACGCTGCTTAATCGTTTTAAAATGGTTCTAGAGGAGCCGGTATTCGCCGAATAATGGTACTTCCACATGTACCAGCCATAACACATGCTTAAAAAATAACAGACTTCCAAGCCCATATCCGCGTAAATTCCCTTATGCCAATACAACCAACCATTTACGCAGGTTGCAACTATTCCTACCGCCCAAGCTTTATTATTCAGACGGATAAAAAAATATGTGGACAAAAGGGACATAAAGGCGCCCATTATGTCAAAAAGCATGTTTAAAACCTTATGGTAGAAAAACTAAGGAATAGTATCATAATATAAGCAAATTTAGGAAATTTTTTACCGAAACCTGGCATCTATAATCTGGGCAATTATTCTAAGATCTGCTACTCTTAATACAGGCGCCAATATTATTTAAAGGAGATAATAATGTACAAAAGGGTATTGTTTGCTGCAGACTTTGATGAAGTAGGCATTCTTGCAGCGCATAAAGCTAAAAAAATCGCTGATGAAAATGGTGCCGATTTGATACTTGTTCACGTTGTTGAACCTATTCCTGCTTATGCATATCCAGGTTTTGCCGGGTTTGCTGAAGTTGAATTATCAATCCGAGAACAGGCAGAAAAGGAACTGGATCAATTAGCAGAAAAATTAGGCGTGGATGCAAAACACCGATTTATCGAATTCGGTTCTGTTAAAAATGAAATCTTAAGAATCGCTGAACAACACAAAATAGACTTATTAGTTACAGGTAGTCATGGAAAACATGGCTTATCTTTATTATTAGGCTCTACTGCGAATTCAATTTTACATGGCGCTGATTGTGATGTGCTGATTGTACGGCCGAAAGTAAAACATTGATCCCCTCATCCGCCCTTCGGGCACCTTCTCCCGGTAGGGGAGAAGGGATCTTAATATTGATCCCCTCATCCGACCTTCGGGCACCTTCTTCCCCGAGGGGAGAAGGGATCTTAATTAGGTTTAACCCAAACCTGCCGTAGTTCTTATCCATGGATGTAATTTAATTAATCCATCCGGCAATTTACTTATTTTCTGTTCCGCTTGTGTTCTATTTTCAAATTCGCCCAAAGTTAAAACGTACCACACACCAGCCTGATTACTGAAACGTCTTAATTTGGTTTTTGCTAATAAAGCGTTACGCTTTTGATAGCGAATAACTTCCGATTTTTTATGACTCGCTAACAATTGAATAGTAAATTGACCTGCTTTAGTTTTAACCACTTTTTGCTTGACTGGTTTTTTTACCACAGGTTTTTTAGCAACAACTTTAGTCTTCGCTGCAGGCATAGTAATTTTAGGCAGTACTACCACTTTATCAACCACTGCCACAATATCAGGATTTTCATCTTCCTCATCATCTTCAAAATGCACTTGTTTAGGGATAGCTTCCTGGACCATTTGTAATTTAGCGGAATCCAACCAAAACGGAATTTGACTAACTAATTCTTCTTGAGGAATTACCTGCTCTTGGGGAGCAATTTGCTCGTGGGCAATTTCCTTTATCGGTTCAACCTTTGGCGGTTCAGAAGCAATTACTGATTGAGACCAAGTTTGTGGTACGTCTTTGTATAATTCAACAGCCAAATAACCACAACCAATAAGCAAGAAGGCACTAATAGCCATACTGACTCTTTTTACGGAGATTAATTGTTGGTTTTTAGGTTCTGGTTTGCAATTTTGAATAAAAGACTCCATGCTGGCATTAATTTGTGCCACATTACCTTTAGTTAATTGGTAAAATTGTTTGTACTGTGCTTCAGATAAGGGTTTTATTATTAAATTATCTGCCATTGCTCTTTGCAAGACGTATGTTCTAGTTTCACTTTCACTTAAACTACCAAGCTCAATACTATGAACCAAATTAATGTATTCACCCACTGCCAATTTATTCAAGCGTTCTACTATGGAAAAATCAGCAATCAAGCATAAATGAAAAAATCCCTCTTCGCCCTGATTTTTAATCGCATGCATAGCTTCTTTGATAAAAGATTCAGGTAGATTATGTGCATCATCAATAGTTACTAAAACATGCTGCTTTTGGGTATTTATTGCCGTTACTAAATCAGCAATAGTTCCTGTTTCTGTCTGTAATTGACTCGCAATATGACCCAGTATCGTTTTACTTTTACAAGCAGCTAGGGCGCACATAGAAATTGATTTAATCTTTTTATCTAAATTACTTTCTAAAAGAGAGGCGAAATAAGTTTTGCCACCACAAGGATCAGCTAATACTGTAATTAATACATTATTGGAGAGTATTAAATGATTAATAAAATCAATTTTAGTCAGCCAAGTAGCTGGTTTAAACACTGTTCTACGCTGAATAGTAGCTCTGTTTTCAATTTTTTCCTTTTCATCTATCATTTTATGCTCCTTCTACAACAGAATTAAGTGTTTTATCCAAACAATCTTCTGTTACCTCATCCTCAAGATAACAATCGCCAACCTTTTTTATTAGTACAAAACGTAAGGTCTTGTTTTTAACTTTTTTATCCAAACTCATTAATTGCTTTAGTTGCTCTAATTCAATAAGACTTGGAATTTTATGGGGTAATCCTGCTTGAATGAGCATGCTTTCTACTAAAATTGCAAGACCACCAGTATTGGAGCCTTGTTTTTCAGACATCACCGCTGCACAGTATAAACCTATTGCTACCGCTTCACCATGCAACCAATACTGATATTTTGTAGAGGCTTCCAATGCATGAGCAAAGGTATGGCCTAAATTCAATAAAGCACGGACACCCATCTCCTTCTCATCGCTGGCAACAATTTTTGCTTTAATCTGACAACACTCCTGAATCAACATTGGCAATTCCGGGCTAGTTGCAGTAAGACCTTGTTGCAGAGCTGCTTGTAATTTTACTAAAAATTCGCCGCCTACTAATATACCGTATTTTATAATTTCAGCCAGGCCTGCTTTGAATTCTCTTTCTGGTAAAGTACTTAAGGTGGCAACATCAATCACTACTGCCTTAGGCTGATAAAAACTGCCTATCATATTTTTACCTAAGGGATGATTAATTGCGGTTTTTCCGCCAACCGATGAATCAACTTGAGCCAATAAAGTAGTTGGAATTTGAATCAAACCAACACCGCGCTGGTAAGTAGCCGCAGCAAAACCGGTGATATCGCCTACAACGCCCCCACCCAAAGCAATCAAACAGGTATCTCGATGATGACATTTCGCAATCAGAGCATCATAAATTGCGAATAAACTGTCTTGGTTTTTATATTCTTCACCGTCTTCTAAAACGAGCACATCGCATTGAAGGTCGGAAAAAGCTGCTTGTACGTCTGCTAAATACAAAGCCGCAACAGTCTTATTTGTAACTATCAAAACCTGACTTGATGTAACTAAACTTTTAAGAAAGGACTTATCACTCAACCCATGTTGAGTGATAAACAATGGATATTGATGCCCCGGAACTAAAACATCAAACTGAGAAAAATGCTCAACTTTCGCCATAAATATATTTGATAATGTTATTAGCAACCGCTTTGACTGTTAATTTATCCGTTTCAAAGCTGATATCTGCTAATTCATCATACAAATGCTCCCTTTCTATTCTAAGCATTTCCAATTTTCCTTCAAGATCATTGGTTTGTAATAAAGGACGCTTAGTATCACGTTTGGTTCGTTCAAATTGTTGCTGCAGGGAGGTTTTGAGATAAATCACGGTCCCTCTTCCGGCAAGTGCATTCCTGTTTTCGGGCGTAATAACTACTCCACCGCCAGTTGCCAAGACTATATTTGTCTTCTGAGTCAACTCATCGATTATTTTTTGCTCACGTCGCCTGAAGCCTTCCTCTCCCTCTATATCAAAAATCCATGATATATCTGCTCCGGCTCGGTCTTCTATTACCTCATCAGAGTCATAGAATTCCAATTTGAGCTCCTTTGCCAAAGCACGACCGATAGTGCTTTTACCAGCACCCATTGGTCCAATTAGAAAAATATTTCGTACTTTAACTATGCTCATTATAAATCACTTACCTTATTATTTAATTGTTCCAGGGACTCCGTGGACAGGCCATGGAGCGTAGAGCTAAAGATATGTTATCAATCTCCCCTGATCTATTCTAAATGGTTTGGCCTTAAAAACCCATAAAAATAATAGCCTTATTTCTCCATATATGCACCACCGACTCCCTGTTGTCCCTCAATAGCGGTAATTGACAAGGCTTTATTGATTATTCTTGGTGTAATAAAAATCAATAATTCATCATTAGATACCGATACTTGCGTATTTCTAAACAAAGGGCCTATTACAGGTAACTCTCCAAAAAAGGGTATTCTATTAATGGATTTATTTTTATCCTGAGTATAAATACCCCCCAAGACTACTGTTTGACCATTATTTACCAAAACATTAGTCTGAATTTCTTTGGTAGCAATTGCCGGAACCCCATTATAGGTCTGGGGTAAGGGATGGTCCTGATTTATTTGTAACTGCATCAACACCTTACCATCCGGCGTAATTTGCGGAGTTACCTTTAAACTTAAAACCGCCTTTTTAAATGCTACTGCTGTTGCACCACTGGACGTTGCTTCCTGATAAGGAATTTCTTGTCCTGACTCAATTACCGCCGGTTGTTGATTGGTGGTAATTAATCGTGGGCTTGATATTAACTCAGCTCGCCCCTCGCTTTCTAGTGCTGAGAGTTCTAAATCCAATAAAATCCCATCACCCAGTTGTGCAATAGCCAAACCAACTGACGCAGGAGTTAACAAACTGGCCGGAAGTGCAGGTAAATCCAGATTTAAGCGATCAGAAACAGGTGTCACATTTCCAGGAGGGATAGGCGGCACTTGGTTCATTTGATTAGCACCTTCTAAGGTACCACTTAAATGACTTGGTTTAGAAATACCCCATCTAATGCCTATATCTTGTGCAAAATCCTTGCTAACTTCCACAATCCGCGCTTCAATTAATACTTGCTTGACGGGAATATCTAATTGCTTAATTAATTCACGTACCTCATCAATTCGAGAACCTATGTCTTGAATCCATATGGTGTTAGTTCGGACATCCACACTGACTTTCCCCTTATCCGATAGGAGTGAATTTTGTTTGTCTTTAATCAAAGTTGCCAAATCAACTGCTTTCGCATAATTAATTTGCATTAACTCGGAACGAATTGGCTCCAGTTTTTGTATAATTTGTTGACTCTTTAACTGCTGTACTTCCATTTTGTCCATAGAAGCCCGGGTGTCGATTAAAAGCACATTGTTAGTTCTGCGTTTATCCAAACCCTGGGTTGATAAAATAATATCTAAAGCTTGATCCCAGGGAATATCATTTAATCGTAAAGTAATATCACCCTTTACGTTATCGCTCACGACCATATTAACCCCGGTAAAGTCAGCTAATAACTGCAATACCGAACGAATATTAATGTTTTGGAAATTGAGCGAAATTCTTCTGCCAGAGAATACTTGTTTTTTTAATTTTGCTTGTTGTATTTCCTCTGCGGTTAAAGGAAATACATCAACCATAAATTGTTTGTTTACTTGGTACACAAAATGGCCATAAGGGCCTTTGTTAAGAATAGTCATGCGAACGGATTTCGCTTCCTGACGCAAAGTAACAATTTGTGCTGGACTGTGAAAATCCGCAACGTCAAAACGTTTCATTAAATTGGGCGGAACTTTAGTATTTAAAAAATTGACGACTAATTCTTTACCATTTTGCGTGACATCAATAGGAATACTGGCATCCGAAACATTGAGTACTACCCTGCCTCCTTGCTTATCAATACCACGAAAATCAAAATTAAAAATTTCATGTCGGGCAGCTATCGGCCTGTTCGTTACGAAAACTTCTTTATTACTATGATAAATTTCACGCGCTTTTCCGTTCAAAATCAGACTATAGATAGTGCCTGATACACTCCCAGAATAAGATATAGATAAATCTAAATCCAATAAGGCCCTAACCCTATCACCCACAGTAACAAGGGTATATGAATTCAGTGCCCCTACTTGATTCTTACTGACTCGTTCATCAGCAGGTATTTGCAAACTAGTATTCACAAAATCCAAAACAATTCGTGGGGGTTTTTCTGTTACAAAACTTGCAGGTAATTGTTTTAATGGCTGAGCAAATTGAAAATCTATACGCACTCTATTATCCGGTAAGGGCACCATCTTCACACCAACTAAAGCATTATCTTGGGCAAAGGCTGAGCTTATCCCTAAAACAAGTACCAATAACATGCCAATGATAGTCCTCACCCTTACTCCTATTTACCCGAATTCAAATTAATTGTGGTGATGTGTTTCGCCCACTTCCCTGATTGTTTTATGGTTTCTTCCAATTTTATTGAGTCCGCTTTTATGGCTACTATGCGACCATAATCTAATCCCATATAATTACCAATACTCACGCGACTGATGGTGCCACTCGGTTGTTTGATCAAAGCCCAGACCACCGAACCTTGTTTTAAAATACCAACAAACTTTAAAGCATCCAGCGGAAATGATTCTAATAATTGCTTTCTCCTATGTTGATCAGGCGCAAATTGATCCACCACTTTTTTAAATTCTATTGGTTGAAATGGATTTCTTTGCGATAAATCACTTTCAGGAAACTTAAACTTTGGTAAAGGAGAAAACTGTGGAATAGGCTCAATCGGCTTTGATGGCCTATGCTTGATATTATAAATATAGTTTTTCAAATCCGCATTATCACCTGTGCATGAGGACAATAAAACAAAAATGAAATACATTAAAATTCGTGTGCATTGCTTCATTGGGCGCGATACCGATAAATTTTAGCGGTTATACTCATCACCAACACATCAGAAGACACCTTATTTGGATCTTCAGCAGCTACCTTATGGGTATCTTTTGCTGGTAAACCAGATACACTAAACTCATGTAAGGTTACAATTCGATTCATTTCTGCCACTCTACTCAAAAAAACCGCTAACTGAAAATACGTACCTTCAACAGTGATTTTAATTGGTAATTCTATATAAAAATCATGAATTACTTCTTTTTGTGGGGCGGATGATTCGAACTTCAAACCAGATGCCACTCCTGTTTTAGAAATCTCCTCCAACAAGCCCGGCATTTCATTTTTAGTTGGCAATTGTTTTAACATTGCTCCAAAACGTTCTTGCATCAATTGCAGTTGATCGCGATACGCTTGTAAATTAGATGCTTGATGCTGTTTGGTTTCGAATTCTGTTTTTAAATGTGCTTCTTGTGCTACTAAAGTATTAAATTGCTCAAAATGTCCCTTAATAATAAGCCAATAACCTAAAGCAGCAAGCAACAAACTGGTGCCAATGAGCACGCCAATTTTTACTGGCAATGGCCACTGTCCGATATTTTCTAGAGTTAACTCACTTAGATTAATTTTGTTCATTGTTTTTATCAGCCTAGTATTTGGGTTTAAGAACAAAACTTAATTTAAACTCATTATTTGCCGGCTGATTTTGTTCCTCCATTTTTTTAATTTCAGTAAGCACTGGACTTTGAATCCAATCATTAATTTCTATGTTAGTCATCAATAAAGATACATTGGTATTAGACTCAGAATAACCTGTTAAAGTAACAATGTCATTTTGTCGTTCTAATTTTGTAACGTAAATACCTGATGGCAGTACTTTGATTAATTCATCAAATAAATGCACCATTAACGTTCGTGTGGACTGTAAATTTCGCACTACTGACATTCTTGAAATTAAGGCTTCTCGTGTTTGTTTTAAAGTTTTAATTTCTTTAATTTGTTTATTAAGCAAACTAATTTCATCCTGCAAAATTTGATTGCGGGCACTTTGATTACTCACCAAATTTGAAGTGTAATAATTAACTAACAGCAAAATTAAAATGGTTACAAACACACTAGCTAACAACATAGAGGTAAACATCTTTTTTTCTTGCTCACGTTTTTGTTCGCGCCAGGGCAGCAGATTAATTTCTGTCATAAGTTCACCTCACCTGCCTTAAAGCCAAACCGCAGGCTATCAAAAGACCTGGCGCATCATTATTTATCATATCCAAATTGACCATTTTACCTAAAGTCATATTTGAAAAGGGATTTGCAATTGATGCCACAATGCCTAATTGTTCATTAATCAAATTCGTTAATCCAGGTTGTTTTGCAACCCCTCCGGCTAACAAAATATAATCCACTGCACCGTAGTTAGAGCTTGAGTAGAAAAATTGTAATGTGCGTTTAATTTGTAATAACACGCGCTCTTTAAATGGCTCTAGTATTTTAGTTTCATAATTAG
>JBAZRP010000078.1:3641-14399 GCA_041662885.1 Legionella sp. | reverse complement strand
CATGTTATTCGATGCAAGTACAGCTTTTTTAAAAAACGAGTCGATACTTCAGGTCCCGACCCCAAACACTTTGATCCGCATTGTTCCTTTTTAATGGGCAAAACCAAAATTTGACCCGGAAGAATTATTAGACGCATGCTGATGCATATTCTTTTCTTCAGGCTTTAAAAGCTCATGATCTTTTAAACATTCTGCTATTTTGGTGGTTATATTCATTTTTTCGGTCAAGGTTATACTTAATTGATCATATAGAAACTTATTCACTTCTTTATTAGTTTCAACTATAGACTTATCTATAACAATGCTTATCTTCAAATCAAAGTTATTATTTTTTCTATCATTCAATTTAACAGTGACACCCTTATGTCCATTTGCATATTGCGATGTACCCTGAATATAGCGAACATTTTCAACTTCTATTTCAATTTTGCTTAAATTTTTATTTTCATCTAAAGTTTTGAAAAGTTTTACATCACGCTCAGAAAAAAATTTTATTTTAGACATATTAATACTCCAACAAATGATCCAATAGTATACATGCAGGACGAATGCAAGGCTTTTTCAGGCACACTATAGCAAAGATTTACTAAATTCCCAAAAAGTAGCAGGATCATTTTGTGAGAGCGCGCGCTCATCAAGCTCTCTTACCTTACAATTAAATAGATAGGTACCATTATAATCAGCGGCAGCCGGATGAACTGCAGCGAATACCTGTGTTGCTGCACCTTGCGCTGGTGATTTTATTCCGATTAAAGGAGCTAAAATCCGGTATACAAATCTTTGCCATTTAGGTAAATTCCGCCACAAATGCGTATTCACCGTACCTGGATGTACTGCCATCGCCGACTTTTTAGTACCATTAAATTCTTGTGCAAGTGCCAGAGTAAAAAGAATATTAGCCAACTTGGATATACCATATGCCCTCCAAGGCTGGTAATTAGTGGCGTTCATCGTTAATGGCAAAATGGGTTGGGATAAGGCTAAACGATACGCTTCACTACTAACGACTACTATCCTTCCATCTTCTTGTAAATAGGGCAGTAATGCTGTTACCAGCTTAAAATGCGCGAGATGATTTACAAAAAAATGTTTTTCCAATCCGTCGATACTTTCATAATGGGGTAAGGCCATAATGCCAGCATTGCAAATAATGACATCAATTTTTTTGTTCAAATGAATAACTTCATCTATAGCATTTTGTACTTGATTAAGATCGCTAAAATCGCAGCCTATGAATGATTGGCCTATAGCCGCTGAAGATCTGCCAATCTCTATAATATAAGCACCTTTAGCAGATAATACCCGTGCACTTTCTTTACCTAAACCAGAATTAGTACCCGTTATTACTATAACTTTATCCCGCAAATCCATACTATCTACAATATCATCTGCAGTACTGGAGCTATTAAAACTAGTGCTTATATTCATTGTGGATTTACTCATAGTACCCCTCATTCTTAGTTCCTCAATCTCAAGGCAAATTTATAGATACTATCTTAACCTATTTTAGAGATTATTATATCTGTATTGGGCTATTGGTTAGTGGCACCAGTGTTTGCTCATCACTCCCCTCGAACTTTGAATACTCCCAAGGTCAGATAACACCAAATAATTACATAAAATATATACATATTGAAAGTATATAGAGTTAATGGTATAATCAAAGTCCACAACCACGAATTCTGGTTCGGAAAAAAATCCTGTAATTATAGACATTAAAAACGTTCTGGGGGTATATAACTATGATAAACGATGAAATAGTAGAGGTATTTTTCAGTTTGGTAGCCAAGCAAGCAAAAAATAACACTAATCCTTTAGCTAGTGCGGCAAATATGCTGATGCAACATTACATAAAATATCTTTATGATTTAGAAGGAAATAATACCATCGGGTCAATCTCTAGTCTTACAGGACAAATAAGTTTATTTAAAAACCAGCCTGGATTTTCAACAGAACAATTAAATGAAATCATTCAAGATATCAGTCTTCAAGGTACAGCGCATAAGGCAATGATTACAGAAGATCGTGATATAATTGAACGACTCTATGTAATAGCCCAATCGAATTATTCCTTAGAAAAACAAGCACTCCCAGCTCATATGAGAACCGGTACTAATTATTATTACAAACAAACCCTTAAAACGACAGACACTAATCAACCCTATCAAATTAATGCAAGCAACAACATAAATGGCCTAGGTTTTTTCACAAACGTGGAGCAGTTTTTACAACTGGAAGAGACTGTTGAACAGCGCTATTCCAATTATTTAAACCGCAATCCTCAATTTTTGGCTCTTCCTGATGAGATTAAAGAGTTAATTAAATTGCATCTCATCGATACCAAGAATTTCATGGAATTACATGGACTAACTTATAGGCATCTTAACCAAGTAAAACCAAGTACACTCTCTATTCTTTTTTCCTCAGCCAAAGTCATTTATACCTATGCTGCTAAAGGTCTGTCAGTGCAAGACCTAATTGGCATTGAGGATAAAAAATTGTCACTTCTACTCAATCATCCTGCGGGACTATTGGTTCTAATTAGCCACAAAATTGCATTGAGTCATATAGCTGCATTTGAATACGATACAATTTCTTTAGTACTTAAGGCACCAAAAAAAATGACAAGACTAATGGACTCGAATATTCCTTTTGATCAAATAGCCCTGCTGTCTTATAAAGATTTGGAAACTCTTCTTATCAAAAATCCTTCACCAGAAGGTATCGCTATCGAAAATCAGTTGAAATTAGCTGCTGAAAAATCAATAGGACATACCATTGAATTTTGCAAATGACACATAGTTAAACGGGCATGAGGATTGGTTTTTTGCATAAAAATGCTAAACTGCTGTTACCTACAATAAGACCCCAGAAAAATCCATGAAATTTTTTTTTAATGCTATCCACAACAGCAAAAATGCCTTCATTACCTATTTAACGGATATCGAAGGCAACCTAAAGTATTTGGCGAATTGGGCTTCACGTTCTAATATCGTAGGTATAGAAAACGGCAATTTATATTTCAAAAGAAAAGCTGCTGAAGATACTTTTGTTTTTGGCGGTGATTTTTGTCATAAAGGCCCTGGTGATATCACCATAGGTCGTCTGCTTAATGAATTCAAAGATAAATACCCCAAACAAGTAATTCTGATTGCAGGTAAACACGAACTCAAATCTCGGCGCTTTACTGAGGAATTAGACCCTAAAAACATCAGACAAAGATTAATTCATGGCCCTGCCCCCTTTTGGAATCCAGAGGCAACACCACAAAAATATTTGCTGAATTCTATGAAAAAGCAGCACATTCAGGTTAACTCCCTAAAGGACCTTGAATATTATCTAAAGGACCAAAATACTGAAGAGTGTCAAACTCTCTATTTAAAATGGATGCTTGAAGAAACTATGGGCTGCGGTTCCCATCATAATAAACCCAGTACCTTTGAGTACCGTAGGCAAGAACTAACCTTTTTAAAAATGAAACCTGTTCAGAAAGTAAGCGATCAAGAAGTTACTCAAAGCTTTATCGATTCGGTAGCACCAGATGGAATGATTACCAGATATTTAAAAAATGCCAAGCTTGGGGCAATCAAAGATGATACTTTATTCATTCATGGAGCCGTAACTCTAGATAACATGGGGTATGTTCCTGGAATGCCTGACGATGTGAACCGAATTAGTTGTGCGAAGGAGTGGATTGATTCCCTAAATAGTTGGTATCGCGATCAAATTAATCATTGGATAGACCACCCGACTGAAAACGAATTTCATGTCCCGGGTCAAAGTGAACTAGACCATTATGTTCTGTACAATCCCAGATCGGTAGTAACCAGTAATTGGTATACTCGAGGGAAACTAGCACCCATTCACCCAAAAATAGAGGCCTTTTTAAATAAAGCCGGTATCCACCGCGTGGTTTGTGGACAACAATCTTTTGGAGATTTTCCATTAATTATCCGCAACCCAAATCTTGAAGTCATAGTAGGCGATACCAGCTACAGCGACGTCCAGGCAAAACAAAATACCCGTGGCGATGCAATTCATAATTTAGAAATAAAGCAATATAAATCAAATAGTTGTGCCATAATCGATGCTGTTCGAAAAGGAGGCTCTTCGAATTATATTGAATTACCTTCATGTAAAACTACTCTATCTGGGTCAGAGCAGACCATAGGCCAATTCACAAAAGATGGTAAATTAATACGCCCAGGGACAGAAGATGGATTAGTAGCCTGTGTTTTAGATGGCTTTGAAGTTATTGATGAGAAGCTGGAAAGTCACAATGCAACTTTTGGGATGAGTTGATGGCTATGTACTGCCCTGGTATGTCATCCTGAGAATCAGGGACGTCATCCCGCGGTACGTCATCCCGAACGCAGCGAGGGATCTCCTGAATGTGGCACAGACTCTAAAATATCGATTGGTATAAATCGTTCCATTCCGGATTCAATCCATAAACAAGGGCATTCTTTTTTACGAGTATTTTTTAAGTTATTTATTTAAACCGTGCCACATTCAGGAGATCCCTCGCTGCGCTCGGGATGACGTACCTTGGGATAACGTACCTCGTGATATCGTAAAATATTTTAAAATAACAGTAGGATCCACAATCACGCTCATTATGTGCATTTAATTCATCTCATGATCCCTGGATCTACTTAATGCCTTTTATCTATGCTACGATGGTAATCGAGAGTCAAACTATAAGGAGAGCCAATATGATAAACGATAAAGTTATTGAGGTTTTTTTTGAATTGGTTGCAAAACGAGCAAAGGACAAACAGGATCCCTTGAACAGTGCTGCAAATCTCCTTATGCAGCGTTATATCAAATATCTCTATGATTTAGAAAGTAATAATGCTGTTGAATCTGTTTCAAACCTGATTGGTGAGATTAGTTTATTCAAAGATCAACCAGAGTTTTCTGCTCAAGATCTAACTGCCATTATTCAAGATATATCTAATAATGGAGCAGAACATAGAGCGATGATAAATACAGACCGAGATATTATTGAAAGACTCTATGTTATCGAGAAAAGTAATTACTCTATGCAACACCAAAAAATCCCGACTTCCTTGAGAACTGGCATAAAAGATGTAACGCAGCAAGTTATGCCGAATCGAAACGTGTTCTTTGTAAGAATTCTTCCAATCGATTCATTCTATAGTACTGATCAGACGTATCAAACAGATAAGTCGGAGCTGGGTATTTTTAGCCAGGATCGTGAATTTTTAGCTCTTCCTCAAGAGACTCAAGAGTTAATGTTAAAGCACGATAAGAATTGTGATAATCTAATTAAATATCATGGCCTAACTTACTCAGATCTACAAAAAGTAAAGCTAAGTACACTTTCGATGTTATTATCATCGTCGAAAAAGCTTTATATCTTAACTGCCAAGCATGTAACTATAAAAGAGTTACTTGATCTTGATGAAAAAAAACTTGAGCTTATATTAAATAATTTTGGTGGACTATTAGCGTTTATCAATCTAAAACTTAGTTTTAATCAAATTGTCTCAGTTGATTTCGCTAAAATGGAATTATTAATTAAAGCACCCAAGAGAGTGTCAAAACTAATAACATCAAATATCCCCTTCACACAGATAGCCGAACTGTCTAGTGATGATTTAAAAGTTGTTTTGACAGATAAACCTTCCCCTAAAAGTATAGCAATAGAAAATAAATTGAAATTAAAGGCTGATACTGAAGCTGAAGCATACTCTAGATCACAATTGGGTTGAATGAGCAGGGAGTGTTTGCAATTCATCTAGTTGGAAGCAAGGCTGGGCTTGTCATCCTGAGGTATCCTCACCTTTTTGACCCCAATCGAAGCTCCCTTCTCCCGCAAGGCGGGAGAAGGTGCCCCGAAGGGGCGGATGAGGGTGGAGACGGTAATGAAATATTTTTGTCAATGCCACTTTGCTAGACCCTCATCCGCCCTACGGGCACCTTCTCCCGCGAGGCGGGAGAAGGGAGCTTTGATTGGGGTCAAAAAGGTGAGGATACCTCAGGATGACAAGCCCAGCCACGCTTACTGAAGCTAAAGCATACTCTAGATCACAATTGGTTCTTTAAACACTTAAAGTTGCATCAACCTCATCAGCTACTGTCAGTACTGCCTGCGTAATTGCAGCTTTTTTGTTGCTAAATGAGTATTTAGAACTGCTCAGAGAGGACATGAAACCATTCAATAATGTTCGTGCTGTCTGTCCAATTATTCCAACAAGATCACTACTTGCATTGTTTGCATTTGATAGTGCAGCTACTTGCTTTTTAAATTCAAGAACAAGTGCTTTTTGTTGGGCTTTGTCAGTAACATCAAGTAGTGACCGAATTAAAACACAGGAATGATTAAGAAGGCTATTCAAGAATCGTTCATCATCGTGCTCAGACATTGCTGTCTTCTCGATATTACAGATCTCTTCATCTAGCCTATTGGCCAATAAATCCAGTGCAGGTAACGAGGCACGATAAGGCTTATATTCTGGATGAAGCTCATTACCCTCTTCATCTATTACCAATTGAATTTTATCTAATTCGTTGTCTAAATCATGCAGTAAATTTCTTAACGCTGTCCTTGGAACTAACTGATCTGCTTCATAGTTTTGTTCTTCATTCCAACTTGAAAAAATACTGCTAATAGCACCTGAACTCTCTATGGAACTTGTTATCATATCAATTAAAGCCTGCTCGCTTTTAATATCATGCACCTTTTGCTGAAACATCTCTCTTATAAGCAATTCGCACTCTTTAAATTCTTGAGGCACTTGAGAAATAAACTGGTATTGTGCAATTTCTTGAGCGGATTTATCTTTAAATAACTGAAATAGTGTCGAAGTATAAGCAGCTGTAGACTGTAAACCATTATTAACGCCTCGAATAAAAATTAGGCCTACAGCAGCATCGCCCACCAGCGCATAAAATGTCTTGTTTACTACATCAGTTAAGGACTTGGCTATGTAAACATGCATAGGAATAGTGGTAATTTTTATCGATTCAGGCTGAATATTCTTAAGGCCAATTGTATCCGATATCGCTCCTGTAACAAGTGCTCGTACACCATTAGATATAGGCAATTGTCGCAGACGTGTATAAGGATTTCCAGGCATCCCTAACTTTCCTTTTAGATTTGAATTTGCAAGGAGCGTATCGTAAACCTCCTTTTTTACTAAAATATGTAAGGTCGCTGTGCCTTCTTTACCAACAGTCCAAACATGTAATTTACCACTACGCAAAGTAGGCAATACTGAACGCCCAATCAGATCAGTAGAGGCGTTAAAGAATTCTGAAGAACTTTGCATGGATGAAGAACCGCTACTTTCAGTTGCATTGCTTTTCATATCGAGTTTGATTTCAACAAGGTATTGAATCACCTCTTTTTCAGGTTCAGGATCTTTAAAAATCCGTTCACGTACTTTGCTGTGCGAGCCGTCCGCTCCAAAAATCATACTGCTAGTACGCAAGATTTTTTCTACTTTAGTAGTATTTGAGTCTTCAATAGAAACTTCATTTTGCAAATTGTCTAATTGTAATGAAGTTACTGCATAATCCTTTCCCATAAGGAAGTTAACTGTCCCCAAACCTAATTCTTGAGCATTTCGGGCTCCCATTTCTTCTGCAAATTTTTGTAATTTATTACTGATTGTTTTAGTTCTTACAAATTGACCACCAGAAAAACTTTTAAAACTTTCAGTTAAAAAAGCTTGTGTTGCAATAATATTTTTTAAAATTAGTTGATTATAAACAGAACTATCACGCCTCTTAAGCTCATTAGTAACAGCATCGAGTTGGGCATTGATGTCATCAATAGTAGCATTACGAATCTGTAATCCATGATTTCGTTGATGTGTATCTCGTTGATCAAAAACATAAACTTCTTGACCTGGGAAAATAGTTGCAAATAATACTGCCTGCATTGATCCCACAGGACCAGCACCAATAATAGACCATGGCTTCACCATAACAACCCCTTTATAAAATATAGCAACAAATGAGAGCAGACTCGAATGGCATTTATGTGGAAATACACCCCTCTACATCCCGTGTACGGGCTGCGCTACGTAACGGTCCTTAAGATGGTGATACTACAACATAGGGATCTTTCGAGCAAATACAAGTATGTCATCCGGAGTGTCAATTACGTCATCCAGAGAGTCAATTACGTCATCCCGAGAGTCAATTACGTCATCCCGAGAGTCAATTACGTCATCCCGAGAGTCAATTACGTCATCCCGAGAGTCAATTACGTCATCCCGAGAGTAGCGAGGGATCTCCCGAATGTGGCACGGTTCAAATATATAACTCAAAAAACACATAAAAAATTATGTGGTTATGATCAATGTGCCACAGTCAGGAGATCCCTCGCTACTCTCGGGATGACGTACGGGATGAAGTAATTGACTCTCGGGATGGTGTCATAATTTAACCAAAAAAAACAAATTTATGATATCCTACGCGCCAAAAGTATATTATAGGATTTGAGACTTATGCGCATTCAAAATGTTCTGTATTTAACCAATTCTCTCGAAAAAATCACTGCGAAAGCAAACTGCGATAAAGAGATTAGTACTGTTCTAAGTGATAAATTCAAAACGCTAGACCCTCAAAAAACACTACAAGAGGTAGATGCATCTTCAGGAGGTGGCTCTTATGATTTTGATTATGATTAAATAAGTGTAAGTATTAGGAGATATTTGAAATGGCTAAAACAAAGGCCGAAGGATTTACTACGCAAGCTGAGATCTTACGACAGAACAACGACACCAAAAGCATTGGACTGTGTACGCCACTTTCTAATTTATATGCCGATTGGCGTATGGGCTTAGGTACTCGCACATTCCTTGAAACCAGTGCCGCTGAAACGTATAAACTGGCCAAAGAAATGGAACAAAAACAAGATACTTTACGAGCCAATCTTAGTAGCTCACTATTTGAAAAATATTCAAAATCAATGGATCCTAAAAACGCTGAGTTTAATGCGAGAGAAGCTGCTGCCTTACTTTCCTTACATTATGCTTATTACAATAATCATGTTTTGTTTAATACTAAAAGAGAACCGATTAGTACAATGGAAAAAGCTCAAGGGATTAAATCCTCTGTAGGTGATTCCGAGCATGTTATGGTCAATTACCCCACCGGAGATTCTGGACTTAATTCAGTCACAACACCACAATCCCATCAAGTTTATTTTGGTGCCGATTATGCAACGAATAGATGTTACTATTTTAATTCCAATCTGCCACGCAGTGAAAAAGTAGGCCCATGTGCTGAAGTCCTGGAATTAATGGCTCAAGACATAAAGCATAATGCAGCAAAAGATGGACGGCCCTGTCTGGTATCCTACTCGATACCAAATCCTTTTAAGCTTCTGGCAAGCCCAAATAATCCTTGAGAGATGGGCTCATGCAAACAGTCACTTTCATTTGAGGATATTGGCAGGCATTATGTAGCAAGACTCCATAATTAGATTGAACTGGGGATACATTATGATAATACTACTGGTATTTGTTTTTATTTTTTTGCAAATGAACGTCGTGTGGGTGGTTTATAGACTCTTAAAAAACCCATCCGTTGTTGATACTTCTTGGTCCTTAGGACTTATGATTGCGGGATTAATTTACTTATGGTCCGTGCCAATAACGCCACGCAGTGCAGTAATTAGTGCCCTTCTGATATTATGGGCCTTAAGGTTGGCAGGATACCTTTGGTACACCCGAATTTCTAAAGGTCATGTTGATAAACGTTATACAGAAATGAGCAATAGCTGGAAAATCAATCAATATTTAGGTTTTTTTCTAAATTTTCAGCTACAAGGTTTTTTAATTTTTATTATTTCATTGGTCTTCTTTTTTATTAGCCAATCAAATCAATCCAATCTTCAGCCATTCGATGCTCTGGCTGTGTTTATGGTTCTAGTGGGTATTGCTGGGGAATCTATAGCTGATCTGCAATTAAACAAGTTCAAAGCACAAGAAAAAGGCGGGGTATGTACCATAGGCTTATGGAATTACTCAAGACATCCAAATTATTTTTTTGATTGGCTAAGTTGGGCTGGTTTTACCTTATTTGCCTTGCAATCAAATAAAGGCTATTTGGCACTCATTCCACTCTTGCTGTTATATTACATTTTTACGCACATTACCGGGCCTATAACTGAGCGCGGTTCAGTGCAGTCAAGAGGACAGAAATACATTGATTATCAAAAGCAGACATCAATGTTTTTTCCCTGGTTTAAGAAATAAATCAAATTGAATAACTTTAGGAGATATAACCATGAAAAAAAACTGGGCTCAAGCCATTATCTGGATTGTTGCGTTCCAAGTTGTAGGCTTAGTACTTGGACTTTTGACCAAAGACAATATTATGTCCTGGTATCAGTATCTTAACAAATCCAATTTAACGCCTCCATCAATAGCGTTTTCCATCGTATGGCCTATTCTTTATGTCATGATTGCTTTAGCAGGTTACTCGCTTTGGCGTCAGCGCAAAGACCCCGATGCAAAAATCGCTTTATATTTTTATAGCGCTCAGTTGATTATGAACTGGCTATGGACACCACTTTTCTTTCAACTACATTATATTGGTTTTAGTTTTGTTTGGATTTTGATACTAACTTTATTAACGCTTATTACTATATATCTGACTAGAAACAAATTTAAATTCGCCTGCTTGATGCTGGTACCTTATTTTTTATGGTTATTGTTTGCAAGCTATTTGAATGGCACTATTTGGCTGTTGAATTAGCAAGTTGCCTGGGTCATT
>JBAZRP010000078.1:0-3631 GCA_041662885.1 Legionella sp. | reverse complement strand
CTACAGCCTTAATAGCTAAAGAATCGGTTCTGTACACATACAGCTATAAAACTACTAAGTCCGCATAAAACCATTCCCCAGATAAGGTCAATCAGGGTAATTTGCCATGGCCAGTTAGCCAGTATTGAATAATTTGTAAAATCATAGATGCCATAAGTAATTAAGCCAAATGCAGCGCCCCAAATGAGTGCTTGTGTATAATCACCATCAGCTTTTGGAAGCACAAAAAAGATAATTCCAAGCGCAATACAAACATAGACAACAGCCGCAGCCCACCAAATCGGCGCCATCAAGCCATCCGATTTGCGCAGTAATTCGCCTATATTGACTGCATATATATTTTTAGCAAGTACGCCTAGCCAAAGCATATCCAGGGCAAGAATAGTAACGATAGTACACAAAAACAGAATTAAAAGTTTCATGATTATTCCTTTGTTATCTTTTTTAAACTGTAACAAAAAAGGTTATAATTAGACAGTAGATGACAATGATTAATTCCTCAGGTAAAATGTGTTTAAAAACTGAACCGATTATTGAGTTTTAATTTAAATGAGTACTGTGTTATGTCAAAGATAGATACCCTAGTAAATCAACACGAACATCCCGGATTTTTAAAAAATGCCATGACTTTACGTGGCTCTGTTACTCCACTTGTAATAAACAAAGTGCTTGTGGTAATACTGTATTCAGCTTTGATTTCTTATTTATATCAATTAATTCCATGGCTATCTTTACCAGTTGGGCCTTTTGAATATGCCGGATTAATTATGGGTTTAATCTTGGTGTTTCGCATTAACGCAGGCTACGATCGCTGGTGGGAGGCGCGTAAAATATGGGGCAATATTGTAAACCAAACCAGAAATTTGGCGATCATAGTACTAAATTACAACATTTTTATTGATGAACACTCAAAATTACAGATTATTAATTATATTTCTGCTATGCCCTATCTAATAAAAAACCATTTAAATGGTGACAATTCTTTGGAGGAAGTAAGACATTTGCTCGATGATTCACTGCTTTCACTACTGACTGAGTCCTCAAATAAACCCAATGTACTTTCATCAAAATTGGCACAACAACTGGGCTTGTTCAAATCTAATAATGATCTTGCCCCCTTTGCCTTTTTGCAAGCAGAGGAAAAACGAAGCTTGCTGCTTGATTCCCAAGGAGCCTGTGAAAGGATTCGTAACACACCGATGCCATTTGTAATGGCAATAAAGGCCAGACGGTTCATTTTTTTATTTTTACTCGCCCTACCCTTTGCTTTGGTCAATGTTTCTGTATATATCAATCCAATCATTTCTGGCTTAGTAGCCTATGCTTTATTATCCTTAGATCAAATTGGGGTGGAATTACAAAATCCTTTTTCAGAACAACGTCTTAGTCATTTACCATTAAATGATATATGTAGGACTATAGAAAATAATATTAAAGAACTTCCACAGATAAGCGGATCTTAAACCTTAAAAGTAATTTTAAGTTGGGCTCTGAGCTCAATGGCACTTACTTAAGGAAAAATTTACGTCTTTGCGAGCGCAGCGAAGCAATCCAGTAACCTTACCTGTGCATCCAAAGCCACTGGATTGCTTCGCTGCGCTCGCAAAGACGACTTAATTACCTTAAGTTAGCGCCATTAGGCTCTGAGCTATACCAGAAGCAAAAACCATCAACTCTATGACATCATAAATTTTGAAGAAAATCCTCCTGAATTATCTATGAAAAAAATGTAATTTTAAAATTACACAAAGAAGCAAAGAAAATAAGAAGTTAATCATTGACCCTGATCTTTGGTTGACTTTGAGCTTTATTGCGATAATAATGCGCACCCAGCAAATTTGATTTGCTTATTTACAACAGATTTTTATATTAAACAATGCACAATTTAAGGAAGTAAATGAATTTATTTGAGGTCCTAAAGCCATTTGAAACAGAAAACGATACTAATAAAAAGAAAGCAATATTAGAAGATATAATCAAAAAATTTGATGCAGCTATATTTTCAAAAACTGATGAAATTAATTTGTACGCGCTCTTTGGTCTTGAGAAAAATCAGTTGTTACAGTCCGGATTAAGTGAGTTACATCAGGCGTTTAGAAATTTATCTTTTAAAATTCATACCGATAGAATTGGGAAAAATCTGCCTTATTATGAGGCGGCCGGTGATTTATTTAAAAAGTTATCAGATGCTCGTGTTCAAATAATGGCAGATATAGAAGCAACAAAAACGAACTCTCAAAAGCCAAAAGAGACCTCACAAAAACAATCCAATAATAACAACAATAACCATAAGAACAAAAATCAGTCTAAAAATAGCTCACATGATAAACGTCCTTATGAATCTCCGTATTCTCAATATTACCGCAATCAATTTAATAATCCTGGTTTTTTTCCTACAGGGGCATTTTATGTACCAAACTTCACGAATATACCTCCAAATTTCTACCCATACCCACCTAATATGAATCCTGGCGCTTCACCATCCTTTTTTAAACCCTTCCAGCCAAGCACCCATACTGATGTTGTGCCAACCATTTTTGAAGAGGTCACTAAAAATCACATTAAAACCCATAAATTGGATGGTAAATTAATTGTTAATGGATCCGTTTATGGACAATTAATATGCACTCATTCAGGTGAGGTGCATATTATGGGACAAGTAACCGGAAATTTAGTAGCAAAACGAGCACATGTTATAGTACATGGTGTAGCGACTGGGAATATTAAATCTGAATATGGCTCTATAACAGTCATGAATAATGTAAGCGGTACGATAGTTAATATTCATGCTAATAATACAATTAATGGTGACTTACTTGTTGGAGGTAGTGTAACAAATCAACATGGTTGTAATATCATAACTGGACAAACACTAGGTAGCATCAACAATATCACCGGAATTAATTCTTATTATGCACCTGCTAGTGATGGATATAAAAGCACTCAAAACAACAATAATTTTTCTAAGTAGTACACTGCCATTAAATTAAGACTTTACGTCATCCTGAACGCAGTGAAGGATCTCCTGAAACTGGCTCAGTACCACTTTCGGAGATCCCTCGTTGCACTCGGGATGACGAGCTCTAGTGCTTAACTTAATGGCAGTGAAGGGGTGGATGAGGGTAGTGATGGTGACACAATATTTTAGACAGTTCCACTTTGCTAGCCCCTCATCCGCCCCTTCGCTGCCATTAAGTTAAGACTTTACGTCATCCTGAACGCAGTGAAGGATCTCCTGAAACTGGCTCAGTGCCACTTTCAGAGATCCCTCGTTGCACTCGGGATGACGAGCTCTAGTATTTAACTTAATGGCAGCGAAGGGGCGGATGAGGGTAGTGATGGTGACACAATATTTTAGACAGTTCCACTTTGCTAGCCCCTCATCCCCCTCTTCGCTGCCATTAAGTTAAGACTTTACGTCATCCTGAACGCAGTGAAGGATCTCCTGAAACTGGCTCAGTGCCACTTTCGGAGATCCCTCGTTGCACTCGGGATGACGAGCTCTAGTATTTAACTTAATGGCAGCGAAGGGGCGGATGAGGGTAGTGATGGTGACACAATATTTTAGACAGTTCCACTTTGCTAGCCCCTCATCCCCCCCTTCGCTGCCATTAAGTTAAGACTTTACGTC
>JBAZRP010000077.1:0-14571 GCA_041662885.1 Legionella sp. | reverse complement strand
GGTAGATTTAAAAAAGAAGTGAATAAACCGGCAAGCCAATTCTGTGGATTGGATAATGCACTTTTAAAATGAACCAGGACCTTATCTTGTTTGGAATGTTCCGGCTCTGGAGCTCCCATCGGTCTATCCTGAACAATGCAATAAATCCAAACAATTAACAGAATACCAACCAAACCATCTATCATTAGGGCTCTACGCCAACCAAATAAGTCATTAAGATAGGCAAAAGGTGTATGGGCAATCATGCCCCCAATAAATGCCATAGTAACTACTGAGCCTATGACTAAGGCCTGTCTTGAGGACGGAAACCAATGCGTCACTAAGACCACGCACGATAAAAAGCAAAAAGCATTGCCAATCCCGGCAAACGCATGAAAAATACAAGCCAAAACAAAGGAATTGGTTAATGCAAAGCCTACAGTCCCTGTAACACAGATAACCATTGCAATTAAAATAACTACCCGAGTGGAGTATCTATCTAAAATAAGGCCTGCGGGTAAAAGAAAGGCTATGTTAGCCCATAAATACGTGCTGGACATCCAACTCAATTGGGCAGCATTTAACTGAAACTCATCCCTTAAGGATTGATTGATTACATCGAAGATGTTTAATTGAAAAAATTCATAGAGAAAAAACAAACCGGCAGATAAACAGACAACCCATGCCATTAGGTCGCCACGAGGAACATATTCCCCGGAATCAACTGTTACTGAATGTGACACTGATATTCCCCACCAAGCCAGATTGGGTCGGCATTATATCAAAAGATAAGAATCAAAGAAACAAAAAAAGAAACAAATCGTGTTTGAGCTGGCGCATTAGCCAAATATGCGTCTTTGCGAGCGCAGCGAAGCAAAGACGAAATAAGGGACTCGCACAGACAGAGTGAATTTAACAAGTAACCTCAGCCAATCGCATTAACACCTTGGTCTGGTCTTTATATATATGCTTATAAACCGGCTGCATTTTTGCCAGCAAATTATCAGGCAATTGTTTTATATCCTCAGGATCGATAACTATATAATTATCTTCACTTTTCGACAATTCCTGACATAAAGTTGCCACATCTCGAGTAGAAACAACTTTACCAGCAGCAAAAAATTGGCCTGAATAAGGCACTGAGCCGTCCCAATACACCAGCTGAGAACCCGGTGTAGGGTGCATTTTTAGCCATTCTCTTGCAATAGGTTTTTGAGTCTTGGCAACCATTTCCGGTTTATAGACAAAAAACATAGTTACCACTAAAAATGCAAAGCCTGTGAATACCGCCAAAGGAAACAACCAGCGCAACTCACTCAAAGGCTTCTCGGTTCGCCTCCAACATTCAGTGAAAAACAATGCAAAGGCGGCCAAGGTTGGGAAGGTATAGGTATAAATAATATTGCTGGCGAAGGTAAAAAACAGCAAGGGAGCCAACAGAAAACACAAGAGATAACACATCCAACCATCGGTATCACGATACATTGCAGGAATTTTTTTAAAATAACGACCTAACCAAAATAAACCCGGAATACTCCAAGGAAAAATCCCGGCTCCTGCATACAACCAAATCATACCCCAGGGTTCATCATGAGCATGACCGTAGCGATCACCACTCCAGGCTGGGTGTAAGAAACGGTTAAAATGTTCCCCAATAATAAAGTAATTTATAAATCCTGGCGTACGCATTTCAGCCAAAACATACCAGGGAAGAGCTATGGCTGTTGCCAATAAAGTACCTTTTATCCAGGGCAATTTATTCCATAAATTCAACCATTCATTACGAATTAATACCCAAAAAAACACCGGCAAACCAACTAAAACTACCGCAATGGGTCCCTTGGCCAACATGCCTAAACCCAAACCTACAAAAAATAAATAAGACCAGAGCTTCTCCCCATCAACTACAGCGCGCCAAAATGCAACCATTGATAAGGTGGTACAAAAGATTAAAGAAGGATCCGTCATAACCGTGCCAGCATCCAAGAAAAAATATAGGGTAGCTGCTAAGACAATTACGGTCATCCGCGCGGCAACTTCACCGCTGTGTTTCCTGGCCAAACTCCAAACCAGGTACAATACACCTATAGATAGAACCAAACCCGGTAAACGAACAGCAAATTCATTGACACCAAACAATTTCATGGAAAATGCCGATAACCAGGTCGATAAAGGTGGTTTGGCCCAAAAGGGAATAGTATAGGTATGCAAAGGAGTTACCCAATTACCCGTCTCCAACATTTTACGGGCAATCTCCCCATAACGCGCTTCGCTGTAGTCATTCAGGGGTACGTAACAAATTGCTATTACCCGACAAAAAAACAAAAACATTAATACAAACAAGGTATTAAAATAAAATTTAGAATTTAATTTTGCATCATCAATAGTAGATTGCATAAAGCGAAAGTTTCCTAGAGGAAAACCCAGGATTATAGTACTAAATTGCCACATTTGTACAACTTTTTTTGCTATTAATAAAGCAATCTGTCAAAGACAAAAAATTGTATAAGCAAACCACATGACGAACACTTTACTTTAGTTTACACTCGATATTGCAGTGACGCATTTTTTATGGAGAATTAATATGGCTATTGAAGTAAAGGATTTTGGAGTATTAAAAAAGCATTTTGATGATACCGTTGATATCGTCGTCAAGGATAAAGGAAAAAAATCAGTTGAAGAACTGGAAGATCCAAGAAAAACTCAAGTTCAATTCTTACAGTTAGTCATTACCGAATTGGATAAAAATACAACCAAATTAAGTCCCCAACACAAATCATTTGCTTTCTATGGCGCAATGCTACTTGTATCAGCAGACATTAGCAAAAATTTTGGAATAACCTCACAACACAGCTTGTTACTAGCTCGTTTACGCGATGCCATGGGTATCACTAGTTCCAAAACAGCAACACCAGAACAAGAGGCAAAATTTTACCGTGTATTTAATAAATTCCTGGCATTTATTTATAAAGATAAAGATGCTCATAAAGGTTTGATTAAAGATTTTGGTAGTAACAAAATTGAATTAGATAATCTGATTGCCTTGGTTAAATTTAGTTATAAATTAGAGAGAAATGCTCATAAAAATGAAGCTAGTGCTCTCACTACAGGAGAGTTGCTTAATCCAGTACATCCAGCTGACTTTGATCCTCCAAGCGAAGTTTCGGACAAGATTATTGAGGCTGTAGGTGGATGGGCTAAACTACAGGAGTCTTTGCATGATTTAATTAAAGAAGAGTTACGTTTAAAGCGAGTTGGTGGTATTACAAACCTTGATAAACCACGTTCAACTCAAATGCAATTTTTGGAAATGGTACAAACATTATTATTACTCAAACCAGAACCGAAAGCAGAAGCGATTAGCCAAGCAAGTTCCAGTTCTGCAGCTGCCGCTACTAGTTCTAGTACTCCTGCAGCTCCTGCAAAGGACAAACAAAAACCAAAAAATACCAATGCTAATAACAATAATGCAAAACCTGCAGAAGCAAAAACTGCTGGGTTAAGCGATAATCACAAAACAATAATCCTTGCAGGAGCAATGTTTATTGTCCGCGGTCTTATTAGTATGGAGTATACAGAAAGTTACGGTACTAAATATCGTTCACCTCTTAGTAAAAAAAGCATTTCCTCTTCAACTATTCACACTGGATTAACCAACATTCTAAAAGCAACTTCACAAAGTTATGAAGATATAAAAATAGCTGTTTCTGCTACCAATCAATACTTACGCTTTTTAGCAATTGATGCTCAAGTCAATAAAAAGAATGAACAAGCCACTGTAATTAGACCCAATAATAGATTCTCTGAAATTCCAGGCTTTGATCTCGCAGATTACCTGAACAAAATCCAAAAAATGATCTATATCTGTCGTGTATTTGTAATTAAAGCATGGGAACCGCCAAAGACACAGAAGCAACAAGCAAGTACATTCGGTGGTTATGGTTTTTCTATGTTTGGTACTAAAGCGGGTAGTTCTAGCGCCGCAGATGACTCAGATGTGGATGAGGAAGATGACGAAGAGGTTAAGGATGCTACAGCGAATAAAAGTACAACAGCACCAACCGCAACAGCAGCTACTATTAAATAAAAACGTAGGTTGAGTCGTTTGACTCAACCTAAACCCCTATAGTGTTGTCCTACTGCCATTAAGTTACGCACTAAAGCCCGTCATCCCGAGTGCAACGAGGGATCTCCGAAAGTGGCACTGGGCCAATTTCAGGGGATCCTTCACTACGTTCAGGATGACGGACTGGGCTCAGGATGACGGACTGGGCTCAGGATGACGTAATGTCTTAACTTAATGGCAGTATAGCGTCGTCCCCGCGCAGGCGGGGAATCAATTTTTTAGGCCGCTGTGCTATTTGATAGATCGATTCTCGCATGCGCAGGGACGACACAACGATTAATTTTTGTTACAATTACCAACCCAAAATTTACTCGTGCGATTAATGACACAATTATTTACAAAAAACCTTATTCTTGCTCTTTTAGTTGTTTTCGGCTTTCAAAACTCAGGATTTGCTCAAAATAAACAAATAGCGATTACGATAGACGATCTCCCTTTTGTTGGTGAGTACCGTAATTTTCATTTAAAAATGCTTATGAACACGATGAAAGAGCAAGAAGTTCCTGCTACTGGCTTTATTATTGCCCGCGAAGTTCGCCCTAGTAATTGGAGTATGCTCAATACTTTTCGTGATGAAGGCTTTGATTTGGGAAATCACACCTATTCCCATGCAAATTTAAATAAAATCGCTACGAAACAATTCATCCATGAAATAAGAAGATCCGACAAACTCTTAGCCAAAGTTATGACCAAGCCCAAGTATTTTCGCTACCCTTATTTAGCTATGGGTACAGGTTATAAGAAAAACGAAGTGCTTTGTTATCTGGAAAAAAAGCATTACCACGTGGCACCTATTACCATAGATAGTAAAGATTTCGCATTTAATCAACGCCTTTTATCTGTAAGCGAAGAGAAAAGACGCAACTATCTGACTGAGTTAAAGCCCTTTTATCTGGAGTTTATCTGGCAACAAACCAAATTAGCAGAGGAACGTACTGCTCAAAACCATAATCCGGATCAAGCGCAAATCTTGTTAATTCACGCCAATCTACTCAATGCCTACTCTTTAGCAGATATCATCAAACTGTATAAAGAAAATGATTATACATTCATCAGGTTACAAGATGCTTTGAAAACCTATAAAAATGAATACCATTGTATAAAAAATATGAAACCGCCAGAACAGCAAGTAATAAACAACACCTCTACCGAGAGTTTTGTCGAATGGGATTAGTATCTTTAGCTAATCCATGGTATAATGTTCAATTATTACACAACATGACTAGGCGAAACTAAACAATGAATTTTTCAGCTTTGGGTTTGATTGAACCCTTGGTACGCGCAGTTGGCGAACTGGGTTATACCACCCCTTCTCCCATACAAACTCAAGCGATACCAGCAATATTAAAAAAGAAAGACGTACTTGCTTCAGCACAAACTGGAACCGGTAAAACTGCTAGCTTTGTCCTGCCGATACTGCAAAATCTGCATCAGCAAGAAAAAGCAAAAAGCAACCAGGTCAAAGTATTAATCATCACACCAACACGTGAATTGGCAGCTCAGGTACATGAGAGCATACTGCAATACGGCCAACATTTATCTATTCGTTCGGCGGTAGTTTTTGGTGGTGTAAAAATTAATCCCCAAATGATGAAATTACGCGGTGGTGTTGAAATTTTAGTTGCAACCCCAGGTCGTTTATTAGATTTACACGGACAAAAAGCCATAAAATTGGATGCAGTTGAAACTTTAGTATTAGACGAAGCGGATCGCATGTTGGATATGGGTTTTATTCACGATATCAAACGTATTATTAAATTAATGCCTTTTAAACGCCAAAACTTAATGTTTTCAGCGACTTTTTCTGAAGATATTCGTGCTTTAGTCAAAGGGATACTGAATGAACCAGTAGAAATTGATGTTGCACCCAGAAATACCACCGTAGTCGCGATTAAGCAAAAAATACATCCCGTAGATAAAGCGCGTAAAGCAGCATTGTTAAGCCATTTAATCCATAAAAATAAATGGGGACAGACTTTAGTATTTGCCCGAACCAAACATGGTGCGAATAAACTGGTGAAACAGTTGGCCGAAGAACATATCTATGCCGCTGCAATTCATGGTAACAAATCGCAATCACAACGTACCAAAGCCCTAGCAGAATTCAAATCTGGTGAATTACATATATTAGTAGCGACTGATATTGCTGCTCGAGGAATCGATATTGACCAACTTCCCTGTGTTGTTAATTTTGACTTACCTCAAGTAGCCGAAGATTACGTTCATCGCATAGGCAGAACTGGCCGCGCCGGTGCATCTGGACTTGCAGTTTCATTAGTTAGTGCGGATGAGATTGGTCAGCTAAAAGCTATTGAAAAATTAATAAAACGTTCTTTAGATAGAGTAGAAATAGAAGATTTTGAACCAAAACATGCTTTGCCTACGCACAGTGTTGCGGCTCCTAAGGCACCAAGATCTGGAAATTCGGCACGCTCTTCTAGATCGACAAGCTCTGCCAAACCAGCAAAACCTGCACGACGCGGAGCAGGCAGAAATGGGCCAGTTAAGAATAAAAGAGCTTAAGGAATTAGAGCTGATGTAGGTTGGTCCTCACCTTTTTGATCCCAATCGAAGCTCCCTTCTCCTGCTTGGCGGGAGAAGGTGCCCCGAAGGGGCGGATGAGGGTAGTGATGGTGACACAATATTTTAAACAGTTCCACTTTGCTAAACCCTCATCCGCCCTACGGGCACCTTCTCCCCGAGGGGAGAAGGGAGCTTTGATTGGGATTGGATAAAGTACCGATACCTCTGGACTGATACTACTGTTCTTAATGAAACTGGGGTTACAAAGCCCTTTTATTGTACTATAATTACACAATATAGGGTGTAATCGTTAATTGCAGATAAAAGGAATTATCGTGAACACTAATTTAAGCAAGAACCAACTGGCTTTTACCCTGATAGAATTGCTCATTACCCTGGGCGTCTTTAGTGTCCTATTGCTACTAGCCCTTCCTTCCTTTACCAACATGATGATGAATTCACGCATGACTGCTCAGGCCAATAGCTTAGTCAGTGCTTTGAACTATGCGCGCAATACCGCCTTAAACCAGGAAATGAATGTGCAATTTTGTCCCCTTGGCTCACCAAACACAACAAACTGCGGAGGAAATTGGAGCTCTGGTTGGTCCTTAATTAGTTTACCAACGAATGGCGGGAGCACGCTGCTCCAAAGCAAAGCATTTTCCAGTACGGATCCGGTATTATTATCTTCTTCAGCAAATGTTATATTTGATGCACACGGCATTGCCACAACCCAAACGAATTTCACCTTGTGTGACCAAAGAGGCGGCCAATATGCCCAATCAGTAGAGGTGTTAGCGACAGGCTTTGTGCAAATGGGAGCAAATCGAGGACAGGCAGTATGGGACAATAGTGCGTTAGCCTGTCCTTAATGGAGGATAAACGATGGACGCAAGGAATGCGCCACAAAAATATCAGGGAATGATTTTATTTGAAGTATTAATTTCCTTAGTTATCTTTGCCCTAGGAGTTTTAGGGATTGCCGGCCTTTTGCTACTTTCAAATAAAGCAAATAACTCCAGCTATACCAAACAGCAGGCTGTTCAATCTGTTTATGATATTTTTGATAGAATTCGTGCCAACTCAACTGCTGCTATAAATGGTAATTACACTATCAGCAATATTAGCTCTAGCGGCAATCCGAAACTTCCTGCCCAACCATCACCCTCTTGTGCAACAAGCATCTGCACACCAGCACAATTAGCTGCTTACGACACTTGGTACTGGTTAACTTATGACGTAACTCAATTGCCCAGAGGCAGTGGCTCAATAACCACCGCTCCCGCAGGAACGGTAGGTAATACTTTAGTAACCATAACAGTGCAATGGGATGATAGCGCAGCCCAAACAAATTTAGGTTCAGCTAATGCTGCTTCGGCCACCAACCCGAATTTTGTCCAACTCAGTATCCAGAGCCAATTATGAACATAAAGTGCAGGCAACAAAAAGGATTTTCAATCGTTGAATTAATGGTCGGTACTTTTGTTGGGCTCATACTCAGTTATGCCGTACTACAAATTTATTTGGCGCAAACGCAAACTTATAAAACTTCCAACTCACAAGCATTAATTCAAAGCACAGAAAATGCAATCGTAAGTATTGTGACTCCCATCATTCGCTCAACGGGTTTTTCTGGTTGTGGAACCTTAATTTCAGCTGTTTCTAATTTAAATGCAGGTGGGCCCAATCCAATTGGAATGATTAACACTACCCCAACACTCATTATGGGATATAACGGCGGCTCTACTAGTATTATTTTGCAGTCAAATGCTGCTAATGATACCAATACCAATGATTGGTCACCTGCTTTGGATGGAAGCCTTGCAGGCTCAGTTGAAAAAGGCAGTGATGCCCTGATAGTTTTAGGGGCGGCGCCAAACAGTAACCCAATCACAATAACAAGTATTAACAACGGTGCATCTATCCTTACCTTACAAGGTACTAATGGCACCAGTATCAATCAAGGACAGCTAGCCGCAGTATCGGATTGTGCTAAAACTATAGTATTCAATGTATCTGGCATTAATGGAACCAGCATCTCACATACAGCTGGTTTGGGAGCTTTAAATAATGCCAACAGTAATTTTAGCATCAATTTTCAAGCTGGCTCACAATTCATTCCCTTACAACAAACTGCTTTTTTTGTTGCTCAAGGACCTGGTGGTCAAAGTGCATTGATGCGTGCAACTTTAAATGGAACCAGTTGGAATATTCAACCGATAGTTCCAGGGGTAGAAATTATGAAGGTTCAATATGGAATTGGTTCCGGCGGAACAGTAAACCAATATGTAACGGCCGATGCGGTTACCAACTGGTCGCAAGTCTATGCCGTACGATTAGGATTTCTCATTGCAGGACAAATTGGTTCAGGAAATGTGGTTAGTACCCCATTTAGTATCTTGGGTACCTCAGTAAAAGCTCCAGCAGATTCACGAATTCGTCATGTTTTAGAAATCACTATTAATTTAAGGAATGCACTCACATGAACGCCTTAAAAAAACAAAATGGATATGTGCTGTTGTTGACGCTCATTTTGCTGGTAATGCTCACAACTTTGGCTTTATCTGAGGTTTCACTCAACACAGGGCAAACGCGTATTGCGGGTAATGCAACCGATACGGAAATTTGTTTTGAAAAAACCGAAGGTGCTTTAAATCAAGCTATAAATTCCTTACTGAGCAACACGTACGCACCTTCTAGTTTTGCATCAAATGCAAATGGCTTGTATCTTTTAAACCAAAGTGCTGCTCCCTTATGGACTACTATTGAATGGACCAGTAATTCTGCTGTTATTCAAAGTTTTCAAGGAAGTTCCGGCTCTGCTGCCAGTTATTTTATCGAACAATTACCTTCAGTGATTCAGCCTGGACAAAATATGAAAACTCCAACGCAAATTTATCGAGTTACAGCGCGCGCTCTTGGAGCAAGTGGCAATTCTGCCACTATATTACAAACTACTTTGCAAATACCGTGATGAATAGGGATATTATGAAACTCAAAGAGGGATGTTTACATTGGGCAGGTTATAGAAGAATGAGAGCACTCGCTTTTTTTGGGGTGGGCTTGGTTTTTTTGCCAGTGCCTATTTATGCAGTTCCTACTTTAAGTATTCCTCAAATTCCTTTGATTTTAGCAAGTCCTATTCACCCACAAGTATTAATTACTATCGGTAATTCTGAATCGATGGACGGTACTTTAAGTGGTGCTATCATGACAGGCTCAGGTGCGCTTGCTTCAGATTTAAGTTCTTTGAGTAATTCCAGTTCCCCTACTAATTATCTGGTTCCCAATGGCTTTACTCCTCCACTCCAAGCTGCAAATGGTAGTGGTTTAGCGCCTTATACTGTGAGTAAAAATGGAACTTTAATGGATAATAGCGCGAGTCGATTAAACCTTGCTAAAGCTGGTGTAACAGCTATTTTGCAAGCTTATATGGATACTACTGATTTTGCTTTGGAAATCTACAGTACTAGCGGTGCCAGCACCTATAATACCTGGGTGTACTATATGTCCGTACAAAGTGGTAACTTTAGTTTTACTAACACACCACTTGATGGCAATCGTTATGTAAATAATCCTTGCTATCATTACTCCTCAGCTTCTTCTACAGTTGCCAGTAACTGCGGTTCTATTGCTGGTTTTTATGGATCAAGTACCGTTTCTCAAAGTCTTTATATGCAAATTGGCGCCAGCAGTGATGACCCAAATATCAATGACGTGCTCTATGCAGGCGGAGGTTTTCCAGGAGTATTTCTTACTTACAATGGTCCAAGCCCCGCAACACCTTTTCCCCCTAATTTTTCCTTATCCAATTATAATAATGGCAATGTAGTCATCAACTACTCAAAATCGCTACCCAATATTGGTGGCTTTGGGACCAGTCCTACCAATGCAGGTTATGTGCCCTATTCACCACAAGTACTGTACTCACAACGCGGCTTTGGATATAACGGTAGCCAAGCAGCCAATACAGGTACTGTTCTAGTACCTATGACCTCTGCAGGAACTTATCCGACTGCAACGACCATTTCTCAAGCACTGGCTGTATTTGCACCCTACTTAGCACCAGAAACCAATAATGCAGGAACTTCTGAAATAAAATCTATTGCTGTGCAATCACCAGTTGCTGGTATGCTGACCAAAGCAAAAAGTTATTTAGCTGCTTTAAATACCACAAGTGGTAATGGTTGTCCGCAAAAGAAATACGTCATCCTCATTTCTGATGGTTTACCAACGCAAGATTTAAACGGCTTATTATGGCCTCCCTTAGGTAGCGCTTCAGCAACTGGCTATGGCGTAACGGCTACATTTAATGCGGATGGCTCACTAAATACCACCAATGATCAGGCTGTAAAAGATGCTATTAACACCATTAAAGCATTAAGCAATGCAGGAATTCCAACCTTCATTATAGGGCTAGGCGCAGGAGTTGACCCAACGGTAAATCCACAAGCAGCTGCGACTTTAACTGCCATGGCAGTTGCTGGTGGAACTATTAACTACTACCCTGCATACAGTTCTCAAGCCTTAGTTAATGATTTAAATAACATCATGATTTCGATTCAAAATGGAACCTTTGCTACTTCTGCAGCAGCAGTTAGTTCTACGCGTCTTAATAGCGGCACGGTTGAATACCAGGCAAGTTTTGTGTCTAATGACACGCCCTATCAAGATTGGACCGGGAATTTAGTTGCTAATACTCTTAATGCTGTTACAGGTTTACCTACTGGTACCACTTTATGGTCGGCGCAAACCCAATTAGATAGTTTGGTTGCAGGTTCCGGTTGGTTGAATAATCGTTTTATTGCCACCTGGAATCCGGTGCCTGTTGCGCCTGCAACCTATGGTACTGGAGTACCTTTTCAATGGGCTAATCTGACCAACGCGCAAAAGGCACTGTTGCAACCTTCTGATGTATTGGGCTCAAGTCGGCTGCAATATCTTCGTGGTAATACTGCCCTAGAACAACGTAATGGTGGAACATTTCGCAATCGTTCGCACATTTTAGCGGACATCGTCGATAGTCAGGCAGTTTATGTAGGATCGCCCAGCGCACCTTATTTTTCAGCCAGCTATGTTGCTTTTGCCAAGGCACAAATAAATCGACAGAGTTTGGTATATGTGGGAGCCAATGACGGCATGTTGCATGCCTTTAACGCTACTAATGGTAAAGAAGCTTTCGCCTATATTCCTTATGCAGTTCTTGGAAATTTGTTTAATTTAACTGCTCCTTTGTATAACGTCAGTCACCGGTTTTTTGTAGATGGTTCACCGCAATCCGCCGATGCACAATTTGCAGATTCCAGTTGGCATACTTTAGTAGTAGGCGGTGAAAATGCCGGAGGCAATAGCATCTATGCCTTAGATGTAACGAATCCCTCCTCATTTTCTAATGAAAGCAATTTAGCCAATGCCGTACTTTGGGAATTTACGGATTCGAGTATGGGGCTAAGCTACAGTACTCCTTTAATCGGACAAATAGGTCAGGCCAATGCGTCTCCTGCAAGTTTTGCCGTGTTTTTTGGTAATGGTTATAATAGCCCCGTTAATTCATCGGTGTTTTATGCACTTGATGCGCAAACAGGAGCTGTACTTAAAAAAATAGATCTTTGTGCCACTGTTTCAGGGTCTTGTAATTCTGCCTTACCTCAAGGTTTATCTTCTTTAGCTTTAGGCCAAAGAGATGGTTTGCAAGGTCAACCAATAACCGTAATTTATGGTGGCGATTTACAAGGAAATCTTTGGGCCATTGATGTAAGCGATCCCACTCCGGCAAATTGGAGTGCACGCTTATTATTTCAAGCCCGAGATTCAACTGGAGCGAATCAATCTATAACTACAGCACCGGTAGTTACCTTAAATCCTGCATATCCGCGCCAGCAAGGACTTTTTGTTATGTTTGGGACCGGTCAATTACTGACTACAAATGATTTATTAAATTCACAAACTCAAACTATTTATGGTGTTTGGGATAAACCTCAGTCTTACACCACGCTTAATAGAACTTATTTACAACAACAAACGCTTAATTTAATTCCAACCACGACTTCAAACTTATCCCAACCTATTCTTACCGCCTCTTCAACTACTATAAATTGGTATAATAAATACGGTTGGTATGATGATCTGGCTATTCCTGGACAAAGAATAATTACCAATCCCGATGTGATAAATGGAGCTTTTATTGCTATTTTAAATACCCCTCCTTTAAATACCTGCGGTATTGGTTTTACCTCCATGTTGCTGGAACTTAACTTTTTAACCGGTGGTTCTTTTAATAGAGCTATGTTAGATATAAATGGTACTGGATCGTTTAACAATCAAAATTCTTATAATGGCACGTATGCGGTAGGAGTTGGTTTAGCAAATAGTTATGCCAATGCAGCTACTTATTTGGGAGTGAATAAAAATAACAATATAGTTTTATTAATTACCCAAGCAAATGGAGCACAATCGGCCATATTAAATCCTAATACCATACCCAGAAAAATTGGCTGGTGGCAATTACAATAAGGAAATTACAAATGAAAACTGCTAAAGGTTTTTCTTTAATTGAATTAATAATCGTTATTGCTATTATTGGAATTTTAGCAGCCATTGCCTATCCATCGTATTCACAGTACATACTTAAATCACGGCGTTCTGATGCCATGACTACCCTGTCTCAAGATCAAATTATGTTAGAACGTTGTTATTCGCAAAACTTTTCTTATAATGCTGCTTGCCCTTCTTTACCCGCTTTTCCACAAACTTCTCTTCAAGGATTTTATCAAATTACTATTTCAGGACTTAGCGCATCAGGATATACCTTGACTGCTGTACCCATCGGTGCTCAAGCTAAAGATACTACTTGTGCGAGTATGACAGTAAATCAGGCGAATGTTAAAACTGCAAGTAATGCTGGTGGGACTTCACAAACTGAATGTTGGAATCCTTAAAATAAAATTTAATTTCTGGTGGATCTCTCAGGGACAAGCCACGGGACGTGGTTCTGGTGGCACTTGTCAACACACTCTATATCCAATAACACTTTGACCAAATTAAGTACATCTACTATCCTTATAATATAGTTCATATTGATAAGGCTTTTGCCTTATTACCTGTAAAGGTATACCAAATGACTCAAGACAAGCAGGATGGCTCTGAGGCAAGGCAGAGGGCTATCAACTACATAAATAGAGTCGGGGCGGCCAAGCCAGGAAAAAACGACTCAAATGACACTATGCTTGATTATATTTCGCGCGCAGTTATGCGCAACCCAAGTGATGAAGGACGCGTACTTTTGATTCAAATTAAACAAGCACTTGAAGAACTATTTAAGCCTCTATCCGATAAGCAAATAGAATGGATTTTCGATCATTGTAAGGAATCTCGTGGATTTATAAGAAACACAGATGAACATGGAAATAAAATACCTCCTCATGATGCATTAAAACAATGGTTTGCAGATGAGCTTCATCCCAGTGGAGATCTTTCTATAATCAATGGGATTATAGCAGGAGTAAGTAATTCTGCTTATGATGACGGACTTGAAGAGATCAAAGATATCAATTCTGCTTTATTTAAAGAGCTCAATGCATCTAAGGATATTTGCAATAAACTTATGTTAGGCACACCGTTTAGTGGTACCTACTTTCCTGAAAGAGGTGAGGCTATTTTAAAGTGGAAGCATGGAGGTGAAGCGCGTCTGCGGGCTAAAGAACCCTTGGAACATAAAGTCGAAACACTCAAAAAAGATGCAACCACCGATCCGAATGCTCATTTTGTTGCTCCCGCTATGTTTCACAAATTATCTATGGCCTCTTTTCATAATTTAAATTATGCCAATCCTGAACAAGAAAAGGAAACCACGCGTCGTATTTTTATAATACCAGAAAAAAAGGAAATTTTGGGAAGGAAAACATATGCAGAAGTTGCTGATAACAGAAAAAGGTTAATTGGAC
>JBAZRP010000076.1:0-14781 GCA_041662885.1 Legionella sp. | reverse complement strand
CTCGGGGAGAAGGTGCCCGTAGGGCGGATGAGGGTTTAGCAAAGTGGCATTGACAAAAAAATTTCATTACCGTCACCACCCTCATCCGCCCCTACGGGGCACCTTCTCCCGCCAAGCGGGAGAAGGGAGCTTTGATTGGGATCAAAAAGGTGAGGATACCTCAGGTCATTCGACCCAACCTACTCTCTAGCGAGTTGTAGGGGTAATAATCGTATTTTTTTGTTTATTTGGTTCTGTTACTGCCTTGTTACTAACCTTCGACGCTACATTATTAAGTTGATCAGCAACAACACCTACTGCAGCAGATGCCTTAGAGGCTATTGCAGTCATAGCCGCAGCTGGCTTTTGTTTCATGGTATTAAAAGTCGAATGGATACCATCAATATCTTTTGCATATTTTGTAGCACATTCTTGAGCTGCACCTAGTTTTTTTACTTGAGCATCATAATCTTTTTGCTGCGCGTCTGTACGGGCTTCTTTCTTAGGCATTAACGCATCAAGCTTGGCTATTTGCGCATCGAATTTTTTATCAATCAGCTCAGTTCTAGTTTTTAAGTCCTTATTTGCAAATTCATCCTTTTTGATATCTAAACTCTCAAGGCTTCCATTTAGCTTGGCTCGATTGATGGCAAATTGAGTAGGGTCTTTAATCATTTTATCGGATATTGTTTTATTTATGGGATTGACAATTTTTTCGCCCAATTGATTATCAAAATCATTTAAATCATCATAAGGAATATAGCATGTCGTTCCCAAGCCAGATTTTTGAGTTTCTCTTTTTTCGTCGTTATTCTGTGGCTCTGGTTCTATATTTTCTTTGTCATCGTTCTTCACTGATTTTTTGGCAGCGTCCAAAGGTACTTGCGCCTTGGATTTTTGAGCGTTTGCAAAAGCTACTGCTTCACTAAGGAGTTTAGCCGCAGTTGTTTTCTTTTCTTCTTCATCAGGCATATCATACTCCCAAATTAAGTCTCTATATTTATACGTACTATTTAAATTTTAGACAAACCCCCATAAAATAGCAAGGAAACAACCGCCTGACTACAAAGGATCGCGTAAAACTGGTATTCTGGTTTTATCTCAAGGAGTTAAAGGCTTTTTATGGTTCATAAAGAATTTAGTTATATGCAGCGCGGCAAGCACGTTCGTCCATTAGAGGCGTCTGAACTGGCCTTACTTGGGCCGATTGACCAACGTGGAAAGGGTAAAGATAGGGCCTTATTGGCTTTACATGGGTTTTCATCTACTCCTGCCGTATTTCGCTTATTACTACCCAAATTACAGCAATATGATGCTATTGTAAGTCCCCTTTTAAGCGGTCCAGAGCTGGGTATTAAAGCTTTAGCAAACTCAAAAGCCTCTGATTGGTTAAACACCTCCATTAAAGCCTGCGCCGAACTCTGTCAAAATTATAAGCAGGTCGATGTCTTAGGTTTATCTTTAGGTGGATTATTGGCCTGTGAACTTAGTAAAATTTATTCTCTGAATCATCTGTATTTACTTGCACCTGCTTTAAAATTGCACTTAAAAGTAAAAGCTTGCTTAAAAGTTGCCAAAATACTGCAATCTTTAGGTATTTATTCTTTAAAAAATAAAGCCGGCAATCTGGTCACTTCGGAACATGCAGAAATAGCTCCTAGGCGTATTCCTCTGTCTATTATTATTGAAATGCTGCAATATAATCTGAATTATCAATGGATTGTGCCAAAATGCCCGGTAGATGTATTTTTGGGGGTACAAGATGCGGTTGTTGCATCGGATCAAGTGGCAAAAATGTTTGCAGATGCTCCCAATGCGAAGATTCATTGGTTGGATAATTCGGCACATGTCTTGCCTTTGGATAATGATTTTGATGCGATTGCTGCTTGTATTACAGAGAATTATGCAACAAAGCTATAGTAGGCCGGGCCATGGCCCAACCTAAGCCTTATTTTTTGGTTGGCACGAAATTACTGGTATTATCTTTTTTATTTTTTAAATAATTATCCAGCTCTTCTTTATTTCCTTTAAAAAAACCGCCTTTGCCATCTCCATGCATATAAATTTCAGGCGCTCTACCTATTGTTTTTACGAGAAATTCCTCTTTTGCTGCCTGACCTTTAAAAAAATCTTCGGCATCGGTTTCTTTAGGAAAATACATCGCATTTCCTTCTAATCTGGGTCGGTCATCTTTATTATTATTTTCAGGTTTAGGATAATTCTTACAGTACTCTAGGAAAGCAGAAACAATAGGAAGTAACTCCTTACGCGTCTCCTCATTACTTTTATTTGGATCTATGACTTGATGAACGGCTATTGGTTGTTGCGTTTGTTGGGCCTGTATCGCTGCTAACTTTTGTTGTTCTAATTTTGCATCCTGAGCTGCTTTCATAAATTGTGCATTCACCCTCTCTTTTTCAGAATTTTCTGAAGCTTGCTGGGGCTGAGATCTTTCATCAGGTCGCGTTTCACGCTCGTGGCTATCTTTTTCTAAGCCACGCAATATATCCTCAAGTTCCTGATCCTGTTGTTCTTTCGTTTTTTCCTTTTTGTCCTTAGTCATAACAACCTCTCAAGCATCGAAAACATAAAGCACTTAGTAAAAAGTATAGACATGTTTTGATTGAAGTCTAGCAGCGGACTCTACATTAATTAAGGAAACTGCTTATTAAAAGTATCAAAATCTTTGATAAAGCTATTATTCCAATCTCGCATATCCAACACTGAGCCATTAAAGCCCATGAAATCAGCGCGAGTTTTTGAGAGGTTGTAATAATAAATATCGCTAGCATCTGTAGCTAAAGTGCTTTGATGGTTTACTGAAGAAATCTCGGCTACTGATTTACCGTGAGTTTTTACAAAGGATCTTTGAGCACGCAAATAACGGCCTTTAAATTTGCTATTACCCCATAATTCAACGTCCAAGCGATTCACCACGCCCGCCAATTGAATTTTGGCAGCCTTTCTTGCCCTTATTGTTAAAATGTCACTCTTTACCCAATAAAAGCTCAACCAGCCCGCTTCCATATTTAATTTAGAGATATTGGCTATACCTGTTAATTGTACTTTAGGGTCGCCTTTAAAATAAATTTCTAAATAGGGGCTATTAATACCATTAATTTGCGTTAACCCACCGCCATTAATGTATAATTTACGCAAACTTAAGTAACCACCTAATTGCGTTGTGCCCTGATTATCCAGGTATAACTCTAAATAACTGGAATTTAATTGGGTTCCTCGAATCACTCCAGCACCTAGGTATTTAAATTTATTTAAAACACGGGTTTGAATATCGACTGAAACTTCACCAAAACGCGGATAACCACTACCTAGGACTAAATAAAGTGTACCACCTATAAATTTGGCTTGAACATAAGCTAAGTCTCTAGGATCACCTTTCAAAACTACTTGTGGATTTCTATAACCGGTATGCAAACTGACATTGATATGGCCTTGGATGTCTACTTGGTTAAACTCAGTGGCCTTAATATATCGAGTGGTCTTGGTAGCAGCGACAGGCTCTGCTTTTACAGATAGCGGGCGTTGTCCATGATGAACACATCCTGTTAAGAAAAGGATTAGTACAATCAATGAATAACAGCGTTTTAGCATTTTATTTATCCTGAAACAATAATCTCTCTACATTAGAGGAAGTTAGTACATTGTGCAACTATTACGTTGACGTATTATCCCCGGTAAAATTCGAGATTCGTACCGTAGCAGGACATCTATCATTCAACGCATAATCCGGAGCCTTGGTAATTAAGGATTCCAAACCTTCAGAAAACGGAATTAAAGCAGGTAAAGAAAAATAAATATCTACCAAAATACCATCCGTACAACCTAAGTAAACTTTATGCACATTTTCCACTCCGAAGGCTTGCGCAATTTGTTCGTGTAGGTCTGACAATTTCACTTTTAAACCGTGGTGTTCTGCCAGGAAATGACCAAATGTAGAATTATCTGCCTCAGTAACCAAACGTGAGGCTAAAGCAAAATAATCAGTACTGGATAAGATCTGACAACTTCCGTGCTTATTCCACTCATGCCGTTCCAAACAACTGCCTACTCGATAACTAGGCATAATCTGCTTTAAATCCGTACTCACAGCTTCTGAAAGACTTACTGGTGGATAATCGCAATGTTTGTTCCTTGGTTTAACCGTGCAAAAGCCATAGCTTTGGCCGCAAGCTTCCTGATTTGGCCACAAACCATGCAGGGTAAAGTGACTGGCCTCATAAGAATTGGCTGATATATGCTGGCATTCAGGCTTCCCAGCATCATAGCCGTAGGTTTCACAAAATCCGGGTTGTTCACTCAAGGCCAAAACATAAGAATCAGCCATGCCTGCATTGGAAGTGCAGCTGGAAGCATGAAGATAAAAGGAACATAGAATCAACACTAAGCTTATGAATTTGCGCACTTTTTAGTCCTACCTATTTGTTAGGTTTCATTATACCTAAGTTACCAAATAAGAATAGAGGCCCACGTAGTCTTTCAGGACTGCTATACTATATGTATAAAATATGCGCTTAAAGGGACCTCGAAATGAAAGCAAAAACCACAACAAGTCCAAAACCAATTCGCGTAACCTCTTTCAATTTTGATGGGTGTTTATTTAATGAGAAATACCACAAAACATATGCCGATGATGTTATGGCCGAGGGTGTATATGACAAAAAAAACATAAAGAATAGATCAATAATTAAAGCAAACGCGAAGCTTTTTGGATCAATAGAAAAAACTCAAAAAAACTACGACAGAACAATTATAATGAACGGCTCCCAAAGACAATCACAAGCTGATGATAAATATTACCTTAAAAAAAATAAAACGGGATCGGCATTGATTGCTCTGCAAGATATTAAGTTATATTTTAATCCAGACACAAAAGAAAAAGCGGTTGGCAAATCCGGTTCATTGCAACTAGACCCATACTTACTAGCTGATTCTTATGCTGGATGGGATCCGAGCTATTCTTTTGCCAAAGCCACTACTCGAAAAAAAGTGAAACATCCTGATTGGAAAGCAGATCCTAGTTGTCTAACGATTGTTTATGCGCAAATACATAAAATTGCCAAAGAAAATCCACATCAAGAAATAGTATTTGATTATTACCATAATGATAATGAAATTCTACAAAATTTACATGGTTTTTTTGCGAAGAATCCAAAGATGATGCCGGCCAATGTAAAATTGCAACTGCATCAATATTCTGGTGGGCCGATACAAGATCTTCCAGCAATTATTGGTACTGGCAGTATTGATGTAGAATTCAAGAATACTATTAAAAAAATGCAAAGCAAATTAAAAAGCATACGCTTATATAATACTAAAATAGAAACGAGTAATTTATTCGAAGACATTAAAAAATTCGTCTCCCTAGGCCTAATAGAGGATAAAGAAATAGAAAATTTGAAACACAATTTCAATAACTGCAAAACTGTTGATGATTATCTAAAATTTCAATTCATTGCTTACCGTATCACCAGCAATGAATTACAAAATAAAGCGAAACTATTGCCACAAGTAGACCTAAGCAAAGAAAAGAAACTGGAAAAATGCCGTACTACAGCACAGTATAAAGAATTCACCGAAGATTTACTCAAAACAAATTATGTTTTTAAGGGCAAATTACTCTGCTTAGACAAGCTAAACGAAGTCTGCAAACTATTTGATAATCAGGACATGGCACGAGTTTATAAAAAAGAACAATTAGGTAAACTTAAGAAATTAAATAGTGATTCTGCCTTGGATCAATTTATAAAAACCCAAGATAAAAAACGTAAGGAACTTACAGAAATTACTCCTAAGAGCGATGCCTCTGTGGAAAATAATACAAAAGTACCAGAAAAAGCTGCGGTAGCAAAACAAGGAAAAGGTTTTGAACAGGTAATTATTAGCGATGAATTCTATCAGTCCAGAAAAACAATGGAACCAAAAAAAATACCGATACCTGCCAAAGCTGTCGATTTGAAAGAGGCTTTATTGGAATTCAAATGGAAAATGCATAATTTACTTGATCCGAAAAAAGAAGGAGCTTTACTCTTAACTGAATCAGCTCCAATAGCAACTTTATCTTTTTCGAAAACCGATTCGGCCGCAGTTACCGCACATAAGTTACATGGCTATTTACATCATTTGAGCGATGAACTGAATAAAAGTCCAAATCCTAGTCGCGAAAAAATTGAAGCCTTTAGAGACAAAGCTTTGAACGCAGTGGATGAGGCTCATAAAATATTGGATAAAAAGGGCTGGAAAAATCGATTACAACTTCTCACGTCTTCAATTTCTGCAACCAGTACTACTAAGATAATGAAATTGCTTAAGGATGAAATTCATACCCAAGTTGAGGCTGCTGCGAAAAATGAAGGGCCCGAAGCGAAAATGTAGGTTGGGGTATTGTGCCAATTTATGGATGGATTTCCGCCTATGCGGGAACGACATTATCAAGATATACCCTTGGCCAAGGACCCAACCTACTCCGGATTAATCGGCGGTAATGAATCCTTTCGAGAATGTGTCTTAGACTTGACTCGGCTCAACTGCTGCACACTTCTTGCCAATTCATCCCCACGCCATAATACTTTTTCATCGTTTTTATATAAAACTCGTGATAATTGATTTAACTGCTTTTTCAAATGAACATCTCGTACCAATTGAGACAAATCACTCAAATTTAAAATTGATGCATCAGGAAAATGCAAAGACGCCCATTTTAATAAGCTATCACGTGCTTTTTGTGGATTGCATTCGGCACAGGATTTATTAAATTCTTGCAGTGACTTTTTGTATGCCCCTGATACCGAAACTTTAGCACGTCTTTGCCAATACCAGAGAAATAAAGTAATTAACCAAGCTAATCCAAAAACTAGCGCAATAAGCCAAGGCCATAAACTGGTTGTGGATTGTGTTATTGCAAGAGGAGCTTGGTTCGTTGCTTGCGCACTTGCTTGTACGGCATTATTTACTGGCTGTACCGCTGAGGGTGTTATTTCTATACTACGCGGCGGCAATACTGCCACCTCCGGTTTACCGGTAGTGGTATTAAACCAAGCTAGTTTCGTTTCGGGAATAATTATTTTACCGGCGTCTTTAAATAAATAAGTTACTTTAATAGTAACTTTGCCAGTTAATTCATTTTGAATTACTTGATTTTGTTCTTTGCCCTTTTCGGTATACACGCTAAATTCTTTACTGTCGGCAAAATGTAAGGCAGGGATTAATTGCGCAGGAATTGCTGCTGCCTCTATGTTTATAGTTCTTAATAAAGTGCTGCCCTGGCTAATCGTTTGACTTGTTTGTTCGTACTTCTCAGACAAACGTACTTGCTTGGATGGTAACCATTTGTCCCCTGCTATGTTTTGGGGAATGGGTCGAACTTTTAAAGTAACCGCCTTATCTTGAGCATTAACTCGTTGCGGTGTTGCATCATAAACTAAGGCAGAAAAAACAGGGGAACTAATTGTTAGTGAGCCACTCTTCTGCGGAAAAATCGCATATTTTTGTTCTTCAACTATATACTCACGATTATTGATTGTTGTTTGATAACGGTTAGCATCTCCTAAAGAAATCAATAGGGCATCTTCAACCTTAGGTGGTTGATAACTGGCATCGAGTAAGCGTTTACGATTATATAAAGTAACTTTATAGGTGATTTGTTGGTTTATGTACGGTTTTTTTTCATCCACGCTCACGACCAATTGCACATCATCAACAGCTGATGATTTTGTCTGATCCGTACTGGTTTGATTATTTGGCAGTGTTGCACCTTGAGTAACATTAATTGTTACTGGATTCGTTTGATCGTCACCTACTTTAATAGCAGGTATGGTTAGAATTCCGGATTTTTTAGGCTGTAATGTGATAACCCATTGCGTCGAGGATTGCGCCTGACCATTGATGACTGAATAATTCACACTGCGTGCGGTGCCAACTATGGTAAAATCTTTTTGCAAAACCGTAAGATTGGGAACACCTTTGGTTGTGACATTTTCCTGACTTAAAGTCAGTTGAAAATTTTCCCCACTAGCTATTTGTGAAGGCTCTACTTGAACTTCTACTTCGGCCTGAGCACACAAACTGTATAAACATAAACAGAGTATTAGGGCGTGTTTGCAATTCATTTTTTCAGTGCCTGCGCCCCGCGGTTTGTCCGCGGGATCCGGAGCTTTTGAATAATGCAAAGTCTTGTTGCATAAATCCAGATTCGACTGGATCCCGCGGACAAGCCGCGGGACGTAGAAAATTGAATTGTAAACACGCCCTAGTAACTTTTTCATTCATACCACCCACGTTCTCTTCTTAAATGATCGCGTAAAAATTTTTCTCTTAATAAACCACCAGGATCATCTGGAATTAATTTCAGCCATTGTTCTTTCGCTTGTTGCTTTTCTTTATCTGCAGGCGATTGAGCAGCATTAGCATCCTTCTGCTTGTCTTTTTTGTCTTTTTCTTGTTTGGCCTGCTCTGGTTTATCTTTGTTTTGTTGATCTTTGTTTTGCTGATCTTTGTTTTGTTGATCTTTGTTTTGCTGATCTTTGTTTTGTTGATCTTTGTTTTGTTGATCTTTGTTTTGTTGATCTTTGTTTTGCTGATCTTTGTCTTGCTGATCTTTGTCTTGTTGATCTTTATCTTGTTGATCTTTATTCTGCTGATCTTTATTCTTTTGTTTATTTTTATCTTTTTTCATTAAATCCTGCACTAATTTACGATTAAAAATCGCATCTTGATCCTGAGGATTTAAAGCTAGGGCCTTGTCATATGCTTTTATGGCTTGTTCGTATTTTCCCATATGTGCCAACGCATTGCCTTGATTGTAATAGCCTGCTTGTGAACGTGATTGTTTAAACTGATCGGCCGCACTCTCGTATTCACCCGCTCTGTACGCTGCAGAGGCAGCCCAGTCTTGATTGTCAAACACATCCTTTGCTTGTGCAAATTGTCCTTTTTGCATTAATTGTTGTGCTTGTTGATTCGGAGTCAACCACAAATCCTGCCAGGTAAATGCAGCAACGGAAAATGAGTTAAAAATGAGTAGGGTTGTGATTAAACGCTTCATACCGCCACCTTCTGCAACCAACCACGGCGAAATACCGGAACTAAAAAAATTAAGGCTGGAATTAAAAACCATCTGCCTTCATCACGCCACAAAGGTATGTCATCTTCTTTGCTTAGGGCTAATTCTTCTTGACGCCCTTTTTGCGTCAACCAAGCTTGCAAATCGCTAGAATCAGCAGAATATAAAACCATTTGACCGCCGCCAGCATTGGCAAAAGTCTCAAATAAGGGATTGATTTTTTTATCCGCTATCATGGGCATGATTGAAGAATATATGCCTTTTGCCGCTAATTTTTTCGCCTCTGTTATGGCAGTACTTGCAGGCGCATCTGCTGTTAACACTAGAATTTGTCCGAATTCATAACCTGCTTGTTTGATTAAATTACTGGCCTCAAGTAAAGCACCATCAAGTTTTTGTCCGGCAACTGGCATAATATCGGAAGTAAGCATAGGCAGTAATGAGGAAATAGTTTGCCCATCATCCGTCAAAGGTGAAACGACAAAGGGTTCGCCAGTAAACACTACTAAACCAAATTGGCCAATACCTTTATGAGCGAAAACATCATGCAATTTAAATTTTGCACGCGTCAATCGGTTCGGGGACAAATCTTTTTGCAGCATGTTTTCTGACATATCCAAAACTAAAACTCGTGGTTGAATTGGCTTGTAAGTGGCCACAGGTAATTTTACCCAACTAGGGCCTGTGCTACTAACTATCATAAAAAATCCACTTAAAAATAAGCATAAAAGTGAACTTCTACGCCTGCCTTTACTTTTGCTTTGCACCAAGTGTTCTAACAAATGCTTATCACAAATCTTTGCCCAAGCTTCCAACACAGGCTGTTGACGCCAAAGCATTATAAATAATACCAATAACGGAATTACAGCCAAACACCACCAGGGTCTTAATAAATGCAAATCCGTTATCATGCTTCTAAACCTCCAGTGATTTGCTTTTTGTTCTGCATTCTCGCCCACAAATTAGCTCTTGCAGCTAACCAACAAGCTTCTAATAATAATGCAAAACCAACAAACCAAGGATAATATTCTTTTTGTGGTCTTACCGTTGCTTGTTCTTGGCTGACTGTTTCCAATTCATGAATGGTTTTATAAATCGATTGTAAGGTTTCGGTATCTGTTGCTCTAAAATACCGCCCTCCAGTCATATCAGCAATCTTGGTTAAAGTATCTTCATCTAAATCTGCAGAAGCATTCATCGCAAAAAAATTGCCTGTCATGGCCCGCGGATCCGCCTCTGAACCAAGTCCAATAGTATAGACTTTAATTGCTTCGTCTTTTGCTAATTCAGCAGCTTTTAAAGGCGGTAAAATTCCAGAATTATTAGCACCATCGGTTAATAAAATAATTACGCGTCCTTGTTTAGGCACTTCTTGCAAGCGCTTCACAGCCAGACCTAAAGCATCACCAATGGAAGTTGTTTTACCAGCTAATCCTGCACTGGCATCATCTATGCGTGCCAACACACTTTGTCTGTCGTATGTGAGGGGAGTTTGCATGTAAGCACGAGTACCAAAAAGAATTAAACCAATTTTATCCCCAGATCTATCCTTTACAAATTGCTTGGCTGCTCGTTTTACTACTTCCAAACGACTTGCTGGACGACCATTGAGCATCATATCAGGAATTTCCATACTTCCCGAAAGATCTAACACCATCATAATATTATAGCCTTCACGCTCCACAGGCCTTGGTTCTCCAATCCATCGTGGACCAGCTAGTGCACTAACTAATAAAATCCAAATAAGTACTGGAATTAATAATAAACTTTGAGCCGAAATCGAACGTTTTTCTTGATTAACAATACCTTGCATAGCTTGAAAGAATGGGATTTTCAAAGCGGTTGGTAAAGAGACTTTGGCTCTAGGGAGCAGAAACCAACAAATCAATGGCAATGGGATCAAAATTAAAATCCAAGGATTAGCTAATTCAAACATGGCTTTCTCCTTTGTTTAATCCAAAGTTGTGCTGTTTTAAAAAGAGCGTGCAAATCCATGGTTTGAGCTGCATTAAAAGGTGCTTCCAAAAGTGCTTTTTCTACTGGTTTAAAATCAATGCCTTTACTGGTTCGATTTAAAAAGTCCACCCATTCTTGACCATAAAGACTGGCAACATCTGCTCGTGGAAAATACACAAGCGCCACGCGTCGTAATAATTCTGAAACACGTGCGCTGGAAACTTGGGTATCAGCATTTTTGTTGTAATGAGCTTGATACTTGGCCAATAAAGCTAAAGCCTGTTTTTTAGGCCGCGCATCTCTGGCTCTTTTATACAGCGCTGACACTATCCAAACAACCAAAAGTACTACCAAAGCCATCACTAGATACCAACCAGGAGCCAACGGCCACCAGGATATGGGTGTTGGTAGATGAATATCTTTTAATTGCGCTAATTGATTTGGTTCAGCCATGATCCCTCCGGTTAGGAAAGGTTTGGCGTACCAATTGAGGTAGTTTTGTATCAGCAGTAACTTGCACGTACTGAATGTGAAGCGAATTAAATCGATCTTGAATGTGTTGATTGCGTTGCTGGCAATAGTTTGCATAAGCCGAACTAACTGAAGCAATGGAAGTATCCAGTATTAATTCCTGTCTACCATCAGTTATCGCATATTGTTGTGGTTGCGGTGGAGTTAGTTCTATTTTATCGCATATTTGGTAGGCTAAAATATCATTGTGCTCACGCAATCGTTTTAAATGTTTATCACAATCATCGCCTAATAAATAAAAATCACTAATCAAAACAATAATGCTTCCAGGACGCACCACACGGCGCACGCGTTTTAATGCATCACTAAGCAAACGTGGGTTTTGTGAGCGCTGTTCTTCATTTTGGTTGGTATAATGACTTAAGGAAGCTAATAAAGGTAAGACTCCTGTTTCTCGTCCGCGTGGAATAAATTCACTATGTTCGCTGGCAGAAAAGAAAAAGCCACCAATTCGATCGCCCTGTTTGACCGTAGTCCAGGCAAGAACTGCCGCTAAACGTGCGGCAATCACGGACTTAAAAGCAATGCGGGTACCAAAAATCATGGAAGGATTAAAATCCACCAAAATTACCACCGGTCTTTCGCGTTCTTCTTGATAAATTTTTACATGCGGACGCCCCGTGCGTGCAGTAACACGCCACTCCATATGCCGCACTTCATCACCAGGCTGATAATTGCGTACTTCAGAAAAATCCATGCCTCTTCCGCGCACTTTTGAAATATGAGCGCCGGAGCGTACTGCACGGCCATCAGGTTGGTATTTAACTGATTGCGCATAACGTCTAAGATCAATGAGTTCGTTTAACTCTGCAACTACGCCATCAAGCATAAGAACCTCTAAGGAATTGCAACCAAGCGTAACAATGAATCAATAAAATCATCACTGGTGATTCCCTCTGCTTCTGCTTCGAAACTTAACAGAATTCGATGGCGCAAAACATCGTGTGCAATTACATGGATGTCATCCGGTGTTACGTAATCACGCCCAGCAAGCCAAGCATGTGCTTTGGAGCAGCGATCTAAAGCAATCGTTGCCCTGGGACTTGCACCAAATCGTAACCAACGACCTAATTCATCATTATACGCTCCGGGATTTCGCGTGGCGATTACCAATTGAACCAAATAGTGTTCCAAAGCTTCACTGGTGTGTACTTTTAAAACTTGTTCTCGAGCTTCAAAAATAGTTTTTTGTGGGAGAGGCTTAATTTGTTCTACTTTTGAGCCTTTGATTCCACTGGCTTCTCTTCGTGCTAGTGCTAAAATGTCATGCTCTACTTTTGCCTCAGGATAACCAATAGTAACGTACATCAAAAACCTATCTAATTGCGCTTCTGGTAAAGGATACGTTCCTTCTTGTTCAATTGGATTTTGAGTTGCCATTACTAGAAATAATTCAGGCAAAGGATAGGTCTTACCGCCAATGGTCACCTGTCTTTCTGCCATTGCTTCTAATAAGGCTGACTGAACTTTGGCTGGAGCGCGGTTGATTTCATCAGCTAATAATAAATGATGAAAAATCGGTCCCTGTTGAAATACGAAAGAACCGTTTTGTGGAAAGTATACATCGGTTCCGGTCAAATCACCTGGTAATAAATCAGGAGTAAATTGAATGCGATGAAAATCACCTTCAACTCCATCTGATAATTCTTTAACTGCCCGTGTTTTAGCCAACCCGGGTGCGCCTTCAACCAATAAATGGCCGTCCGCCAATAATGCAATCAACAAACGGGAAATCAATGCCTTTTGACCTAAAATCCGCGAATTTAAATAATCCCTCAGCTGTAAAACTTGTTGTTGCACTGGATTTAGGATTTTCTCGTCTATTTGCTCCATTTCAAAATACCCTTGAGAAAAAACTTTATCCTAGCGCGAATTTGTTGAATTGCCAAGGAAATCTAGGGCTGTCAAATCAAAAATTACCAGATTTGGCCTTGGCCTAATCTGCAAGCATCTACTCACTTTGTGAACGCACAGTTAATGGTGTAGATTTACTACCGTATTTGTTACGGTATGTTTATTTTTTTATTTTACTGTAAAATTGCATACACTAATTTTGCTTTTTAACTATCTTGATTTTAATTACAGCAACAGGTTTTATATGAAAATTGAATTATCGGAACAATACTTAAAGGCTCAAGGTCTACTTAAAGAAGATAAAATAGATGAAGCAAAGATTATTTTGGATAAATTATGTGCGCAGGATGATTCTAATCCATTTGCAGATATGAATTATGCTTCTATTTTTGCAAGAGAAGGAGATTTTATTACTGCCGCAAAATACTACCTAAGATCACGATCAGTTATGCAAAAATCTAATGAAGAATCGTTCAAAAATGATATAGAATTCATTAACGTACAATTATGTAGCCTTTCTGATGACCTTGTAAAAAAAGGAGCAAATCATCTGGGTTGTGGCGATTTTGATCAAGCAGAAAAATACTTCCTTGTTACAAAGGAAATTGGTAGTGTCGCAGCATTTTATAATTTAGCTCAAGTTTATATAAAGAAACAGTCGTTCGCTCAGGCGCGAGAACATCTAAAGGAAAGTTTGGATATAAGTCTTAAGATGTTAACCAGTACTGATGTTGCGACAAAGAATTTGGCATCACAACTAATAGCAGATACGCACAATCTTCTTGGCGTACTTGATATTCAAGGCCAGGGCTGCCCTAATCAAAAACCCAATCCACTTAGAGCATTGCAAAATTTTAAATCTGCTTTATCTTTCATACCTGAGCATACTTCAGCTAAAGCAAATAAAGCACAACTTAAATCTATAATGTCTCCTGAGTCAGTTAGGTTTTTCAAACAAGCAGCACAAGCTATAAAATTGACTAATGGAAGGGTATCATTTGTTAGCTTTATTCTTAAATATGCAAACAATCCTAATATAGAATCGTATATTAAAGAAAATCCTAATTTGAACCCCGGCTCTGCATTGGACGACTTATTAAGTCACTATTTGGCTGGAACAGCTAAGAAAATTTCATTTTCAGAAGAAAATACAGAACAATCCGACTCGAAAATGCAAATCTAGTTCGTTATTAATATGGAATCTTAAACTGATACGAAGCGCTGTTGGGGTACTGCCATTAAGTTAAGCACTAGAGCCCGTCATCCCGAGTGCAACGAGGGATCTCCGAAAGTGGCACTGGGCCAGTTTCAGGAGATCCTTCACTGCGTTCAGGATGACGGGACTAGGCTCAGGATAACGGACGGGGCTCAGGATGACGTAA
>JBAZRP010000075.1:0-14933 GCA_041662885.1 Legionella sp. | reverse complement strand
GCAAACATTTGCTTTGGCATGGCCCAAGTTGTAAACAATGGGGTAGAATGAAGCCAATTCACGGTTTGGAAGGTGATTAAACCTAATTTTTTAAGAGACTAATATGCAATTTATTGATTTAAAAGCACAATACAGTTTAATTGAGCAAGAAGTACTAGCAGGTATAAAAAAGGTTCTAGACCATGGTCAGTACATAATGGGACCTGAAATCAATCGGTTAGAGCAACAATTAGCTGAGTTTGTTGGTGTAAAACACGCTATTGTAAATGCTAGTGGTACTGATGCTCTATTGATGGCTTTGTTGGCTTTAGATATTAAACCAGGTGATGAAGTTATTACCACGCCTTTTAGCTTTTTTGCCACTGCCGAAGTAATTTTGCTGTGTAATGCCACCCCGGTTTTTGTTGATATTGATCCCGACACGTATAATATCGATGCTAAGAAGCTTGAAGCGGCTATTACGCCAAAAACTAAAGCAATTATGCCCGTTAGTTTATACGGCCAATGTCCTGATTTTAATGAAATTAATGCAATTGCAGCCAAGCATAAAATTCCTGTAATAGAAGACGCAGCACAAAGTTTTGGTGCTACTTATAAAGACAAGAAATCCTGTGCCTTATCTGAAATAGCCTGTACCAGTTTCTTTCCTTCAAAACCTTTAGGCGGTTATGGTGATTCTGGAGCCTGTTTTACTAATGATGATGACTTAGCACTGAAGTTAAGCCAAATCAGGTTGCACGGTCAAGATGCACGTTATTCTCATAGTCGCGTAGGTATCAATGGCCGTATGGATACCATTCAAGCTGCTATTTTATTAGAGAAAATGAAATTATTCCCAGAAGAGATTACCCTTCGTCAAAAAATTGCTAAGCGCTACGATCAATTATTAAGTGATAGTGTTACTGTACCAAAAGTTATGGAATATAATACCAGTGTATATGCACAATATACTATCGAAGTACCAAATAGAGCGCAGTTTCAAGAACAAATGCAAAATTTAGGAATACCAACGGCTGTTCACTATCCGATTGCTATGCATCTGCAAAAAGCTTTAAGTCATTTGAATTATAAGCTAGGTGATTTTCCTAATTCAGAAAAAGCAAGTCAGCGTGTAATTAGCTTACCTATGCATCCGTATTTACAAGAAGCACAGCAATTACAAGTAGTATTAGCAGTGAAACAAGCTTTGGCTGTAGAGTTAGCATAAATGAATTCAAAATTAATTGTTGCTTTAGACTTAGATAATCAAGCAGAGGTTTTTGCTTTAATTGATCAAATCGCTCCTGATACTTGTGCGGTAAAAGTAGGTAATGAATTATTTACCCGCTTTGGTACTGAGTTTGTTAGCGAGTTGGTTCAGCGCAAGTTTAAAGTATTCCTGGATTTGAAATACCACGATATTCCCAACACCGTAGCACAGGCATGTAAAGCTGCTGCTGATTTAGGTGTGTGGATGGTCAATGTTCATGCTTCCGGTGGTTTAGCCATGATGCAGGCCGCCAAAGAAGCACTTGAAGGATATGGTGCCAAGAAACCATTGTTAATTGCTGTTACTGTTCTTACAAGTTTTAGTGAGCAGGATTTACAGGGTATTGGTATTCAACACAGTATTTTAGATCATGTACGCAATTTGGCTTTATTAGCTAAAGAAGCTGGGCTTGATGGGGTTGTAAGTTCAGCACATGAAGTACCGATGATTAAACAATTGTGCGGTACTAATTTTCTCACAGTTACTCCGGGTATTAGACCGCTTAATAGTGAGAAAAATGATCAGGTACGCACTATGAGTCCAGAAGAAGCCGTTAAAAAGGGCAGTGATTATTTAGTAATTGGCCGACCAATTACTAAAGCAAAAGACCCAGCTTTAATACTGGATCAAATCAACAAAAGTATCCTCTAGGATTTTAATGTACTCAGAATCAACATTATATTACTTAAATCAAATTGGGATACGTCCTTGGATTAGGAAAAATGTACATCAAACTCAGTTATTGGTTTTAGTACCCTCACAACAAAGTCAAAAAGCACAGAAGTTAATGCAAAATATGTTGGAATTTCTGGGTTTGCCTAAAAATGAAATAATGTTACTTAGTGCGACAGATACGCAAAAGTTAGAGCTTGATTCATTGAAAGTAGTGTGGAGTTTGGGGGCTGAAGTAGTTGAAGGCTTGAAGAATTATCCAATCGTCCTTAGTTGTGATCCTGAGTTTTTGTTGGATAATCCAGCACAAAAGAAAGGGGTGTTGGGGGAGCTGTTGCAGGTAAAGCAGTTGTTATGTTGAAAGAACCCCTCATCCGCCCTCCGGGCACCTTCTCCCGCAAGCGGGAGAAGGGCGTATTTACGCTTGAGTGTTTATTTCTCTTTCTCCTCGCAGGGGAGAAGGGGCGCGTAGGGCGGATGAGGGTCTAACAAATTGACTCATAAAACAAAAGGATTCACCCTAATAGAACTAATAGCAACCATGTCTCTATTAGCACTCTTAGTACTATTCAGCATTACATCCTCCTTTCAACTATTCCAAAAAAACGACCAACAAACCCTAATTGATCATATCAGCACTGCAATTCAATACACACGAATTCAAGCATTAAATAAAACGAGTCCAATCTACCTAGAGGCTCTTGATTCAAATTGGGCTAAGGGAATGGTTTTATTACAGAATACTAAAAATCCAAAATTACTCTATCAATGGCAATGGCACCATCCACTATGGCTAATTTCTTGGTCAGGAATCCATGCCGATAAAATTATATTTTCCAGCAATCCATTAACTGCAATGTCTAATGGAACCTTTGATTTATACAATATTAAAACCAAACAGCATATTTATTTAGTTATTAATAGATTAGGGCGCATAAACAGGGAACCTGCGACCATATAGCGGACCGGAAGAGCTTGCCCCTGAGCCAAAAATTTTATACTATCTGTAAAAATCTTAATACAGTATCCATTTATGCAAAATATCGTACCAATAGTATCCGAACAGCCGATACCTCTAGGCCACTGGTTAAAACATCAAGGGCCCTTAACTGATAAATTACAAGCTAGTGTCGGTAGTACAACACTAAAAGTTCTATCACAACAATGGCAATCGACCTCTTATTGGGATAAACAGGTTTTATCGCTAAAAGACCAACTGGTTTTTCAAAGAGAAATCCTAATGACTAGCCAGGACAAGACTTATTGGTATGCTAAAACCATAATTCCTCAATCCTGTTATCAATTAGATACTGCATTTTTTCAGCGCTTAGAACGGGAATCTATTCGCACTTTAATTTTTGATACTAAAGAAGTACATAAAGCAAATAGGATAATTTATCCTATTGATGATACCTGTCTTGAATTTTATTGGTTAAAGCACTATCTGCCTGAAAGCAGTGGAGTTTTTTGGGTTCGATTTTCAGAATTAGTTTTTTTGAATACTAGTTCCTTTTATTTAGTGGAAATTTTATTACCTGAATTGGAGCGATTAGGATGAGTTCTTTAAGTGCTTATTGGCGATTAACCCGTTGTAATAAACCAGTTGGAATTTTATTGCTTTGGTGTCCTACGGCAATTGCTTTATGGCTGGCCAACAAAGGAATGCCCCCAATAAAATTAGTGCTATTATTTTTTTGGGGGACGGTATTAATGCGCGCCGCGGGTTGTGTAGTGAATGATATTGCAGATAGAAATATCGATAAACACGTGGCCCGAACTAAAGATCGACCTCTTACTTCTGGTGAAGTCAGCTTACCAGCTGCTTTTGCGCTCTTGATTGGATTACTAGCATGCGCTCTAATTATCTTACTAAACATACCAGAAACCTGTTTTATTTGGGCTTTATTTTCTTTATTGATAACAATAGCCTATCCATTTTGTAAACGCTTTATCAAAACACCGCAGTTAATACTTGGTCTTGCTTTTTCCATGGGTATACCTATGGCCTATGTTGCTTCTGGGGTAACTTTTGACAGTCAATTTTATCTGCTTATAGTAGTGAATTTTTTATGGATCATTGCATACGATACGATGTACGCCATGGCAGATAGGGAAGATGATCTACGAATAGGAGTAAAATCCACGGCAATTTATTTTGCTGATTATGATAGGTTGATAATTGGGTTTATTCTAATTTTGATGCAGGGATTATGGCTCTTTTGGGCTTTACAATATAATGTCAGTCTTTGGTTTTACTCTTTGTGGACTGTCGCAGCTGGGGTTTTAACCTATCAACAGTTTTTAATTAAAGACCAATACCCAGCGCAGTGCTTTAAAGCTTTTAGAATCAGTGCGTATTACGGTTTATGTATGTGGTTGGCTGTGGTATTGGGAATAAGTTACATATAATTGCAGGCTATGACACCAATAAGTTATCCAATAAACTACTAGCCCCAATACGAAACCAGTCTGGGCCAATTCTTTTGGACAACATCAATTCTGCCAAACGTGCATAGGCTAGTGCTTGCTCCACAGTTTTCACACCACCTGAAACCTTAAGACCAGTATTTGAATCAGCGTCTTTAATTGCCGCTAATAATGCAAAAACCGCAGATAAACTAGCACCATGAATAGTTTTACCGGTTGAAGTTTTAAGAAAATGCACGTTCATGGGAATTAATTCGCTAGCCAATTGATAAATACTAGCTATATTGGGAAAGGCACCTGTTTCTAGAATTACTTTAAGCTGTAACTTATTTTGAGCACAATTTTCTGCTATTTCCTGACAATGTTTTAAGGCGTGTGCCGTATTTCCAGAAAGATAGTCTTGATAAGGAAATACATAATCAATTTCATCCAAGCCTAATGCAACAGCCCTATCAATTTTTTCAAAACAATTATCTACACTATCTTGACCTTGAGGAAAATTAATAACCGTAGCTGTAACTACATCCCTATCATCGACACCATAATGCTGCAAATACAAACACAAAGCAGCTACCTTAAATGTACTGGCTTTATCCTTCAACTCATTCACAGCAGATAAGGGCGCCTCTGCATCCAATAAAGTTAAATCAATGCACTGAATTAACTCATTATTTTGGATTTCCCGGGTAATACCAGAGTGAAGCAAAGCGGCTAAAGTATCATTTAAGCGCTGCTCTAAACTCATAAGTATTCCGAAATAAATTGTTTAATTAATACATTCAGTTTATCAGAAGCATTTTTAGCTGTTTGCACTACTGAATCATGATTATGACTCGAACTTGCAAGGCCGGTAGCAAAATTGGTAATAGTTGCAATAACGGCAACTTTCATTCCGCAATGATTCGCCACCAAAACTTCAGGTACTGTTGACATGCCTACTGCATCAGCGCCTAGCACTTTAAAAGCACGAATTTCGGCAGCAGTTTCATAGTTCGGTCCTATAACAGAAATATAAACTCCCTGGGTTAAACGTATTGAATTACGTTGAGCGACTGCAATAAGTTTCTCGCGCATGTTAGCGTTATAAGCATCATCCAAGGCAAAGAATCTGGGACCAAATTCTTCATCATTTATACCAATCAAAGGATTGCTAGGCTGTAAATTAATGTGGTCTGAAATCAACATGAGTTCGCCTGGGCCTACATCTTCTCTTAAAGAACCAGAAGCATTAATCGCTAGAAAATAGTCGCAACCCAGAAGCTTTAAAGCTCTAATATAGGTTTTAACAGTTTCATAATTATGCATGCCTTCGTAGGTATGGGCTCGCCCTTTAAGGCAAACTACACCAACACCACCACAATAGCCAAGAATTAACTGCCCACTATGTCCATGCACAGTAACTTCTGGAAATCCAGGAAGATCTGAGTAATTTATAGTAACTGCTTCTTCCAACTCCTCAGCAAACTTACCTAAGCCAGAACCTAAGACCACGCCAATTGTGGGCTTAAAGTTGGGGAGACGTTGTTTAATAATATCAGCAGCTATATGAGCATTGGTCATCTTGGTATCCAGGATTTTAAAAAGACGAAATATACTAAATTTCTAGCAGAAAGTACAAGAAAACTTGTAGACCTATAGAATCTGCACCTTACTTATTTTAATCCATGCACCGACGCTTTCCATCCTAAATTATAGCCCTTTGACTAAAATCTGAGTTTTACTTTGACCTAAGCCCAGATTCTGCTACTATTGGCCCCAGAGTCGGTTAGGCAATCGCTCTTTGCTTTGCAAAGGGAGGAAAGTCCGGGCTCCATAGGGTAGGGTGCCAGGTAACGCCTGGGGGGCGTGAGCCTACGGAAAGTGCCACAGAAAATATACCGCCTATTGTGCTTTGGCATAGTAGGTAAGGGTGAAATGGTGCGGTAAGAGCGCACCGCGCGCTTGGCAACAAGCGTGGCAGGGAAAACCCCACCCGGAGCAAGACCAAATAGGAATCCTGGTGACTGTAAAGTCATAACGTGCGACCCGCACGGGATTCGGGTAGGTCGCTTGAGGCTTGCGGTGACGCAAGTCCCAGATGAATGATTGTCCGCGACAGAACCCGGCTTATCGACCGACTCTTTTTATTGCAGCATTCTCAGATATTCCAGGTTAATTTCAATGCCATTGCATCAATTGACTCTGCATTTGTTCCATCAATTAAGTTTAGAGTGCGTTGAACATGAATTGGTTGATCCCTGAAGAAGAGGTGGGAGTAGCTTGCATCAACTATAAGATTTTTCATCAGGGTATATCCAACCGAAACACCCAGTGCCAGGCTATCGCCAGTGTCGATTTGAAATTGGCCGTTGGAAGATCTTTGTGAGTAGGTGGCTGCTGCTCGTAGGACCAGTTTTGTTGTTGCACGATAATTAGTTCCTAAAGTGGTAACCCATGCATCATGAAAATTGTAAGGCACCGTTGCCTCTTTGACTATGCCGGCTGGACTTGCAATATCATGAAGAACTACATTTTTAAAAATACTCCATTGAATGTATTGCAAGGTAGCAATATAGGCTAAAGCAGGCGTTTGGAAGTAATTTATTGAAAATACCGAACGTGCTGGCGTCCAAAAATTGAAACCATAATCGTATGAACTAACCGTTTTGATACCTGAGAAAATACTTTTGCCACTCATATTATAAGTAATGGCCGAACGGTAATTAAAGCCCATCGTTACTTTTTTGGAAGGAGTAATTAAAATTCCGATATCACCACCCCAAGCATCAGCAGAAGTGTCATTAACACTATGGCTGTCTGGAAGATTTGTGTCAGGAAAACCAATTATTGGTTTGAAAAGAAAGTGTGCGTGTGAATAGGTTACTGATGCGCCTAAAGAAATTAATTTATTCACTTTAAAACCAATTGCAGGAACAAAATCCATATCTTCAATCGTATTATTAGCAGTGGTATAGCGTAGAATGGAGTGTCCATCCAAATCACTATTAAAATTATTGCCAATTACTGCTAAACCAAGTCTGAATCTATCAGAAGGTGCACCTGCGAGATACAAAGAAGGGAGGAAAAAATTGGTACGATTTTGGGATGATCCTGTTTGAGTAAAACCTGTATTTGTGTATGTTGTTAGGCCATCAAAGTGACTTTGTGTTGTACCTAAAGCACCCAGTCCAATTAATTGCGTATCTTTAAGTAAGAGTAGGGCTGCTGGATTATAATAAGTTGCGGTAGCATCGTTTATAATTGCCGTTCCGATAGAGGATTCAATGAAAGAGGCTTGAGCACAATGGCTGGATAACAGTACGAGACAAAGACAGGTTTTTATAATTCTGGATTGTGTCATTGCTTGCTCTTAAGTGTTTGAGAATTATTTAGATTTATAGTAACAAAGATGTTTGGTCATTGCGAATTTAAAGGAAGGACGAAGCTTAAATCTAAGGTTGGGTCATTGACCAGAGGGATCCCCACCTTTTTGAACCCAATCGAAGCTCCCTTCTCCCCTCGGGGAGAAGGTGCCCGTAGGGCGGATGAGGGCTTAGCAAAGTGGCATTGACAAAAAATTTCATTACCGTCACCACCCTCATCCGCCCCTTCGGGGCACCTTCTCCCGCAAAGCAGGAGAAGGGAGCTTCGATTGGGTTCAAAAAGGTGGGGATACCTCGGGACATTGCCCCAATCTATTTTGTTTTAATTAGGTGCTTATGGCTTTAAATACTGTTTCAAAAGAGTATTTACCTGCTCAGGATCCGCCTGGCCTTTGGTCTGCTTCATGATCAAACCCACAAAAAAGCCTAAGAGCTTGTCTTTTCCAGCCCTATAGTCAGCAGCTTGTTCCGGATTTTGAACGATCAATTCCTTGATCATTGTTTCCAAAGCTTTGGAATCATCTAATTGTTGGTAGCCTTCTCTTTTGATTATTAGGTCTATATCTTCCTCTTTAATCCATAAGGCATTAAAGACAGCACGGGCATTATTGGTAGACAACTGTTTATCGTGGACTTTATCTAAGAGTTTAGCTAAAACAGCAGCTTTAATCGGTGGATTTTCAAAATTTAAATTCTGTTCGTTTAAAGCGGCAGCGTAGTGACCTTTTAACCAGTTGATGATAGTTTTATCACTAGCCTTACTTTGTGTTTTAACTTGCTTATAAAAACTATAAGCATCCGGTGCAGATAAGATAAAGTGAATGTCTTCTTTATTTAACTCACTGATTTGCTCTAATTCTTTTTGAATATTTTTTGGTAAGGCTGGGAGCTTACTTTTAATTTCAGCAATTTGATAGCGTGCCACTTCTATAGGTAACAAATCAGGATCCGGGAAATAACGGTAATCGTTTTCATTTTCTTTAGAGCGCATGGCGGTGGTAGTATTGGTGTCAGCATTGTACAAGCGTGTTTCTTGAATTACTTGTTTGCCACTTTCTAAAAGATCCTGTTGCCTGGCTTGCTCGTACTGAATTGCTTTTTCAATAAAGCGAAAAGAATTAAGATTTTTAAGTTCCGTTCGTGTTCCTAAAGTAGTTGAGCCTGCAGGCTTTAAAGACAAATTCACATCGCAACGAAATGATCCTTCTTGCATATTGCCATCACAAATTCCAATAAAGCGCACCAACTGATGTAAAGCCTTTAAATAGGCTACAGCTTCAGCTGCAGAATACATACAAGGAGTAGTAACAATTTCTAATAAAGCCGTTCCGGCACGATTTAAATCAATGCCGCTGTATTGCGTATGTAAATCGTGCACTGATTTGCCCGCATCTTCTTCTAAATGTGCACGTTGAATAGTAATTTCCTTTTCCGCACCGTTTTCTAATTCAACAGTTAAAAAACCATTGCTAACAATCGGTTTTTGAAATTGAGAAATTTGATAGCCTTTGGGTAAATCAGGATAAAAATAATTTTTTCGTTCAAAGATGGAATGATTATTGATATCTGCTTGAATAGCCAAACCAAATTGAATCGCCATCACTACTGCTTCTTGATTTAATACTGGCAATACCCCTGGAAAACCTGCATCAATATAACAGGTATGAGAATTCGGCGCTGCGCCAAATGCTGTGGATGCCCCTGAAAAAAGTTTGGATTTAGTTTTGAGTTGCGCGTGTACTTCAAGTCCGATTACTGTGTCCCATTCCATAAAGCACCTTAGATTTGCGGACTGGCTGTGTGCCAGTTAGTATGTTGTTGGTAGAGGTGTGCGCTGCTCAATAGCCGGCTTTCACTAAAATGCGCACCAATCAATTGCATGCCTACCGGCAAGCCTTTATCAAATCCAGCAGGAATGGATAAGGCAGGAAGTCCTGCTAAATTTACTGCGACAGTAAACACATCTGCTAAATAATTCTGAATGGGATCAGCAATTTTTTCACCAATTTTGAAAGCAGTAGCGGGAGTGGTTGGCCCTAAAATAAAGTCGACTGATTTTAAGGCTTGTACTAATTCATTTTGAATCATGCGTCGAATTTTTTGTGCTTGCAAGTAATAAGCATCAAAATATCCCGCAGAAAGTACATGCGTTCCGGTAATTATACGGCGTTTGACTTCAGCACCAAAACCCTCTGTGCGCGAAGCAGTGATTAATTCAATTAAACTGGAATCTTTGCTGCTGCGGTGACCAAAACGAAGTCCGTCAAAGCGCGATAAATTTGATGAGGCCTCAGCGCAAGCAAGCACATAGTAGCAGGGCACCCAAAGAGATTGTAGGCTTAAATCCATTTCAATGATTTCTGCACCCAAAGATTCAAATTGAGTAACAGCTTCGCGAATTATTTTTTGTATGCCTGGATCCACTTGATCCTGGAAAAAACATGAAGGCAAACCAATTTTAAGTTTTTCTATAGGTTTTTTAAGTTCAGCAGCGTAGTTTGGTACTGGTTTATTTACCGAGGTCGAATCGCGTTTATCAAATCCTGCTAGAACTTGTAAACTTATGGCTAAATCTTCCGCCGATTTTGCCATAGGGCCTGCTTGATCCAAACTTGAGGCGAAAGCCACCATGCCAAAGCGTGAGATTAAACCATAAGTTGGCTTAATGCCGCTGATACCACAAAAAGCAGCCGGTTGGCGTATAGAACCACCAGTGTCAGAGCCGGTAGCATAAGGAATTAAACCCGCAGCTACTGCAGCCGCTGAGCCACCTGATGAGCCACCGGGAACGCGCGTTTTGTCCCATGGATTTTTAACTGCGCCAAAATAACTATTCTCATTAGCCGAACCCATGGCAAATTCATCCATATTGGTTTTGGCCAAGATTACGGCACCAGCCTGTTTGAGATTAGTGACTATATGTGCATCATAAGGAGATTTAAAATTAGCCAACATTTTTGAGGCACAGGTGGTATTCATATTGGTGGTGCAAAATAAGTCTTTTAAAGCCATGGGAATGCCAGTGAGCGCAGTGCCTTGCCCTTGTTTTATTAGTTGGTCTGCCTTGTTAGCATCAATTAGGGCTTGCTCTTCATCCATACTGATAAAAGCATTCAAATCTTTGTGTTGATTGATTTTTTCAATATAGCTTTTTGTTAATTCCACACTGGAAATGGAGCCTTTTTGTAGTTCTTGGGCTAAGTGGCTTAGTGAATACTGCATCATGATTTCCCGGGTTCTATGACTTTAGGTACAAGATAATAATTATCTTCGAATAAAGGTGAAATCTGCGCCAACTGTTCCACGCAATCTGTTTCAGTTACTTCATCAGGTCGTAAGGTTTGATGTAAATCGAAGGGATGATATAAAGGTGCATTACCTTTGGTATCTACCGAGCGTAATTCATCAACAAAATCCATAATGGAATTAATTTCCATGGCTAATTGAGGTGAATGTTCCTCGTCTGTGCTGATATAAGCCAGTTTGGTAATTTTATCTAAATCTTTTGGAGTTATGGTCATAATATAGCTCAATTATCCTGTAGTAGCTTGGCACTGTGCCTTTCAAATGTTGGGCCATGGCCCAACCTACACAGCACGTCTAGTATAACGGGTTTCTTTCAATATAGGAACGGGATCTTTTTTCAGGTAGAATGATTTTAATCGTAATAAATAAGAGTCCTTATGCTGCATCAATTTAAAACCCAAGGTGGTGTTCATGTTGAATATTCTCAAGAATCTTTAGAGTACCGTCAAGGCATTGAATCCGTCATTGAACGCCTTGATTCACAACGCGGTGCCGTTTTTACCTCTGGATTTGAATACCCTGGACGTTATACTTGTTGGGATATGGGCTTTTATGATCCACCGTTGGTACTTACTTGTAAACAAGAAAAATTAAGTTTGCAGGCTTTGAATCAAAGGGGAGAAGCTTTATTGGCTATAATAATGCCTTTATTGACTCGTAGTGAGGATTTAGTAATAAAGTCGCAAACGGCCTTAAGTTGCGAACTGAACATCAAAAAATCGCAGCGCTTATTTAGCGAAGAAGAACGCAGTCAACAGCCCTCAGTGTTTACTATTATTCGTCTGATAGTCGCATTTTTTAAATCTGATGAAGAACCTTATTTAGGTTTATACGGAGCTTTTGGTTTTGATTTAATTTATCAATTTGAAGACCTGCCCATGCATAAGCAAAGGGAGATGAATCAAAGAGAAATGGTTTTATATATTCCTGATGAAATTTATATAGTAAATCATCGAAAAGAAGAAGCTTTTGTGCGGCGTTATGATTTTGAATTTCATGGTAAATCAACCCAGTCACTACCGAGAGAGGGTGCTTTTATCCCTTACAATGCTATTAATAAGCCGGAACAAACCTGTGATCATGCGCCTGGTGAATATGCCGAAGTAGTTACTAAGGCTAAAAAATTATTTGCTTGTGGTGATTTATTTGAAGTGGTACCGAGTCAAACTTTTTATACTTCATTTACCGAACAACCTTCGTCTTTATTCAGACAAATGCGTGTAGTAAATCCATCGCCCTACGGCTTTTTTATTAATCTGGGCGAAGAAGAATATTTAGTCGGTGCTTCTCCTGAAATGTATGTACGGGTTATTGGTTCTCAGGTAGAGACTTGTCCTATCTCTGGGACTATTAAACGTGGTGCTGATGCAATAGAAGATGCGCATAATATTCAAGCCTTATTGGATTCAGTGAAAGAAGAATCCGAATTAACTATGTGCACTGACGTAGACAGAAATGATAAATCGCGCATTTGTGAAGCGGGTAGTGTGCAAGTAATTGGGCGACGTCAAATTGAAATGTATTCGCGTTTAATTCATACCGTGGATCATGTTACCGGAACTTTACGTACTGGTTTTGATGCAGTGGATGCTTTTTTAACACATATGTGGGTGGTAACTGTAACCGGTGCACCTAAACTTTGGGCGATGAACTTCATTGAACAAACCGAGAAATCTCCGCGTAAATGGTACGCTGGGGCCGTAGGTTGGTTTGGATTTAATGGTGATTTGAATACTGGTTTGGTCTTGCGCACAGTACGAATTGAAAAAGGAATTGCTGAAGTGCGCGTTGGTGCCACTTTGTTATACGATTCTATTCCTGAATCAGAAGAACAAGAAACCCGTTTAAAAGCTTCGGCCTTTATGGATTTATTGCATAATCCCATTCAAAAGCCCATAAAAAAACAACAGGGTTTAGCAGCAACTGGTACTGGAAAACGCGTTTTATTAGTCGATCATCAAGATTCTTTTGTTCATACCCTGGCTAATTATTTGCGTCAAACAGGTGCGCAAGTAGTTACGCTGCGTTTTGATAGAGCCTTGGATTATTTAAAAGAGCATCAATGCGACTTAGTAGTATTATCTCCGGGTCCTGGAAAACCAGAAGATTTCTATTTGTCAGCAACTATTAAGGCTGTTATTGAACAAGAGATTCCTATTTTTGGTGTGTGTTTGGGTTTACAAGGATTGGTGGAGTATTTTGGCGGTGACCTGGATGTGCTTGAATATCCTATGCACGGCAAACCGTCCATTATCAAAGTATTGCAAGCAGAAGGTTTATTTGCAGGCTTTGCTGATAGTTTTAGAGCCGGTAGGTATCATTCTTTGTACGCGCGTTTAAAAACTGTTCCTAAAGATTTAGAGGTAACAGCATTGAGTGATGATGGTATTGTGATGGCTATTGCTCATAAAACCTTACCTGTAACAGCAGTGCAATTTCATCCGGAAACTATTTTATCACTGCCGCAACAATCGGGTTTACGCATTATTACCAATCTTATGGGAATGATTCCAAATAATGGCTAAAGTTCTGAAAATTTATGTGCTTTCTTTGTTCTTAGGTATTCTTACCGGCACCCTTGGATCTTTATTTCAATTGGCAATTGCGGCTCTTGATCAGCAGTTGATATTATTGTACCAATGGTTGGCAAGTCATGGTTGGCATCAAGGCTTGGTTTCTGGTGTGGTATCCATGTGTATGGTATTTCTTGCCTGGTTGTCGGTACGTTATCTTGCACCAGAAGCTGCTGGCAGCGGGGTGCCGGAAATTGAAGGTGCTTTATTGCATGTGCGCCCCATTTTTTGGAAGCGTTTATTACCGGTTAAATTTATATCCGGGGTCTTGGCAATTTCTGCAAAAATGGTTTTAGGTCGTGAAGGCCCCACGATACAAATGGGCGGTAATCTAGGTGAAATGCTAGGCCGTTATTTTTCTTTATCACGATTAAGACGTGATGCCTTAATAGGTGCTGGTGCTGCCGCCGGTTTGGCAACTGCTTTTAATGCTCCTTTAGCAGGAGTTTTATTTGTAATGGAAGAAATGCGTAATCAATTTAATTTTTCCTTTACTAATTTTAAAATTGTTTTAATTTGCTGTGTTACTGCAACTGTAATGCTGCATTTGATTATTGGTCCTCAAGCTGCAATTCCTATGGCGGTATTTAATTTACCAAGTCTGCCTTCTTTATTTTTATTTTTTATATTTGGCATAGTGGTTGGATTAGTCGGTTTATTGTTTAATAATTCCTTGATGTGGATTTTAAGTGTTCTGGATAAACTTAATCCAAGATACATACCTTATTATGTCTTATTCGTTGGATTTGGAGTTGGCTATTTGGCTTATCTTTATCCACCTACGGTAGGCGGTGGTTACGCGATTATTGGTCAAACCTCAACCTATTCGCCTGGTTTTTCTATTCTGGTTTTGTTGATAGCGATACGTTTTATTACCTCAATTGTATCTTATTCTACAGGTGTACCAGGGGGTATTTTTGCGCCAATGCTGGCCTTGGGTACTTTGCTGGGTTTGACAGCTTTTCAAATTGTGCATTTCTTGCATTTAGATATATCCGTACAAGCCGGAATGTTTGCAGTTGCTGGAATGGGGGCTTTATTTGCAGCGATAGTACGTTCGCCTATAACGGGTGTGGTTTTGGTAGTGGAAATGACCCAGAATTATTCTTTAATTTTGCCCTTAATGGTGACCTGCATTACTTCTACTACTGTGGTGCAGTTGGCTCGGAATAAACCTATTTATACGCAATTGTTGGTACGGGCTCGCAGGTTGGGTCATTGACCTGAGGTATCCCCACCTTGTTGAACCCAATCGAAGCTCCCTTCTCCCGGCTTGCGGGAGAAGGTGCCCCGAAGGGGCGGATGAGGGTGGTGACGGTACTGAAATTTTTTGTCAATGCCACC
>JBAZRP010000074.1:0-15038 GCA_041662885.1 Legionella sp. | reverse complement strand
TGAACCATCATTACACTCATGCCATAGGTGCCATTATCTGCTTTTACTACTGCAAAAGGACGCTCTTGTATTTTGTATTCAGCGTATTTTTCAGCGGTCTTATTCAAAATTTTCTCAACTTCGGCCGCTAAATGATCCAAACCTTCTTGAGCCATAAAATCCACCCCGTCAATGCTACTGAAATAGGGGTTAATTAACCAAGGATCAATATCAATAACCGCGGCAAATTCCTTTGCGACTTCGTCGAAAAATTGGAAATGACTGGATTTCAAACGCGAATTCCAACCTAATTTGGCAGTGGGTTTAATCTTTTGTTGCACGCCTTGTAGAATGTCAGGAATGCCGGTAGATAAATCATTATTCAATAATAAAAAACAAGGATTAAAATTCTCAAGTCCAACTCTATCTCCTTGTCTTACTAAAGGTTCTAATAATATAGTCTCACCCGATTCAAGGCTTATTTCAACTGGATTTGTTATCTGTGGATCCAGGCTGCCAATGCGTACAATGAAACCCGCTTTAATAAAAATCGTGCGTAAAATATTTAAACTTTGCAGGTAAAATTGATTGCGCGTGTGGCTTTCAGGAATAATTAAAATCCTGGTGCAGTCAGTTATATAATCTACTAAGACGGATTGCGCTGCTTGTATACATAAGGGTAAAAAATCCTTATTTAAATTATTAAATCCAGCTGGAAACAAATTGGTATCAACCGGAGCAAGCTTAAATCCAGCATGACGTAAATCGACTGAGGAAGTTAAAGGGGCTGGATTTTCTTGCCACTTTGATCTAAACCAAGCTTCAATCGTAGCAACACTTCCAAGAATAATCCGCTCTAAAGGCTGCAGTGGACCAGAATCTGCTGTAGTTAAATGGGGAACAGGTACTTCACTAACCTTCATGCATACTCCAAAATTTGAATATTTTTTGGATTCAATCATAACATAATGTCATAATATATAAATTCATTTTTAAAATCCAGGCTGAGATGCGCAAGTTACAAACACTTCAACCCCTCTTCTTACTCATCGTATTAGGATTTATTTGGGGATCGGGCTATGTTTTGGCGAAGTTCGCCATAACACAAGAAGTCCCGCCTCTTGGTTATGCATTTTGGCAATCCTTAGGGCCTGCAGTATTACTTAGTCTTGCATGTTGCTTGAGTAAAAATATACCTTTGGTGCACCCTCGCTACTGGACCTATTTTCTAATATGCGGACTCATTGGCATAGCCATTCCGAATACGAATATGTATTTTATCGCCAGTCATATTCCAGCAGGTTTATTAGCTGTTTTAGTAAATACGGTTCCTTTATTAGTCTACCCCTTGGCACTGGCTTCAGGCCAGGAACGATTCGATTTGTGGCGTATATTGGCCCTGGTTTTGGGTATGACAGGAATAATGCTGATTATAGGATTTACTAGTTCTGGCATATTTTCTGGATGGACATTAATTGCTTTAATTAGTCCGCTATCGTTTGCGTTTTGTTCCATCTATATTGGCGCAAAACAAGCACCAGAAATTAATTCTTTGCAAGCTGCTAGCGGTATGTTAATGGCTGCATCACTAATGCTCACACCCTTAGTGCTGTACCAGCATGCCTTTTATTCACTTATGGGTCCTTTTACCTTAGTAAAACAAGTAGTGGTACTTGAGATTGTACTTTCCAGTATTGGCTATCTTGTGTTTTTTCGTTTAATTCGGTTGGCAGGACCGGTATTTTATAGCATTACTGGTGGTATTGTTGCCCTAACCGGATTATTTTGGGGCTATTTAATATTTGATGAAATACCATCCAGTCGGCAAACAATTGCCGTGATTTTAGTAATCTCATCCATATTTCTGCTATCATGGAGGCAATCGAAAACATATAGGGAGTCTAATTCATGATAGTAGAATTAGCTGATCAATTTAAAACGCAAATTCAAACTTTTATTTATTTAATAGCGGCAATTAATGGAGTATTACACTTGATTTTTGCAGGAGCTGTTGCACGAGATGCCGGAAGTTTGGATAGACTTGGCCAAAAACCAGTGCTGGTTTCTGCTGCTACTTGGGCCTTTGCTACATTAATTGGCGGGGTGGTTACTGCCGCTATTTACTGGTTCATCCACCATTCGACTTTAACCAGACCATTTTCACGAGAGCTACATAATGCCTAGATCTAAAATCAAAACCATCGATGTAATTGAGTTAAAAAAAAGAATGGATTTATATCCTGATTTAATTTTAGTCGATGTTCGGGAGCTTTATGAATGGAAAGCAATGCATATTGCACAAGCGATTCATATTCCTGGAAATAAAATACAACAAAGTATAGTGGAAACGGTTTCTGATAAATCACTTCCAATTTACATTCATTGCCAAGCTGGAGTGCGATCTTTATATGCAGCGCATTCTTTAATTGAATTAGGCTATGTAAATGTGTATTCGGTAAATGGTGGAATTATAGATTGGGCAAACCAGGGTTATCCGATAGTAGTGGAAGGTTAATTTCCCCCCGAACCAACCGAGCCGCGACCATAAAGGCTGAGAGATAGCCACTTACGGTTGCGCTCGGATACGTGGTTGTAACGACCAAAGCTAAATAGTGTTGCCTTCAGTTACCGTTTCATTGTTGGTTTTGGTATCATTTTCACTAGTACTAGTTGCACTACTGCCAGAATTCGAACTGCCAAAAAATCCAGCATTTGCATTATTAGAATTTGTTTTCTGTTTTCCTTCAGGGTGATTTTTATAATATTTAATTTTTTCTATTTTCAATTTAGATAATACTTCTGATAATTCACATATATCATCATCGATTGAATAATCCCTGATGGCACTAAAGGGTCGTTCTTTTAAATGCCCTAATTCAGGATCACAAATTCCCTTCTCAGTATTGTATGCATTAGCGCGCAAAAATTTCTCTAATAAGCCATACATTTGAAATAGATCATCGTTTTCAGGGGTATTTTTCTTTGTTATACCTAAAGAAGAAGTCAGTAATTTGTATAAATCACTATTAGTAGCAGATGTAGCCACGTAGGAATTGAAGATTTGCGAGCGAATATGAAATACTGCTCCGTTTAAAATAAGGTTCTTTTTATTTTTAAATTGTTCTGGACAGGCTGGAGCATCAAGAAGTTCCATTAGTTTTAATAAACACTGGCACTGAATTCGCCTATTCCCATCAGTTAATTTAGCATGGGCTTTATTCATTCTAGTAGCATCAAATTGAGCTTGCCCAACATAAGTACTAATACTTACCTGTACTTTTCCTTTCAACATTTCATATTCGACCAAGGTAAATCCCATTTTACTTTCTCCATAAAATCTAAGTACACTAAGGTAAAATCATACCCAAATTCAGTGTAAACTAATTCATTATATTCGTCATGACATTATGAGTAATTTATTTAATGGATTGAATTTATGTGAAAAAAGCATTACTATTTGTGCACATTTTACTAAGAAAATATTATGAAAAATCAAGCAATCATTATTGGAATTTCTGGTCCTTCAGCCTCTGGTAAAAGTTTACTGGCAAATACTATAGTCAGTGAATTAGACTCAGAGCAAGTTGTTGTTATATCTGAAGATGCATATTATAAGGACAATGGTCACTTACCATTGGCAGAACGAGAAAACCTCAACTATGACCATCCTGACGCATTTGACCATGCGCTCTTATGTGAGCATTTAAGACAATTACGTAACGGAAATTCTATCGAAATACCCATTTATTCTCACTCAAAACATTTACGATTGCCCCAGACACGTACAGTTGGTCAACACGCGATTATCGTTTTAGAAGGTATTTTACTGTTTACTGACATGGAGTTACGTGAACTTATGGATATTAGGATTTTTATGTCCACACCTTTAGATATCTGTTTAATGCGTCGTATGAAGCGCGATGTTGTAGAACGACATCGTTCCTTTGAATCAGTAATACATCAATATGAAACTACCGTACGGCCTATGTATCTGCAATTTATCGAACCCTCCAGCCGTCACGCTGATCTTATTGTTCCCAGAGGTGGTGAAAACCGCATTGCTATAGAAATGGTACAAGCCAAAATGCGAGAATTATTAGCGTTTCATCGTTTTGAATAAGCGAGCATTTGTGTGACTGCAGCAACAAATGCTCTCGTTCGGTCTCGGCTCGGTGGTTTGGAATTAATTCACTAATTCTTAACCACTTTCGCCTTACTCATCAAGCTACTAACATACAAATCATAATCCATCATACCGTAGCTAGCCTCAATTTGTTGTACCAGGCTATCGTAATGCTCTTTATCTAATGCTTCAACAGTGCCATAATTTACGTGTTTTAGACGAACCACAACATAATCGCCATCTTCTAAACTAGCACCTTCCCTACTTTCGGGTCTAAGCAAATTAAATGCAAGATCGTTTACTAAGGTTTTTTCTTTGTCATTATCTCTTGCTGCAGCAGTTACTGATTTCCATTGCAAATTATTTGCACTGATTAAGTCTAACTGAGTTTTATCATCAATAGGATTTAATAAGTTGGTTCCTATTTCTTTCGCTTTTGCTTCTGCACCTTGTTTGATTAAAGTATGTTTAATTTGATCGTGTACTTGTGCAAGTTCTTGTTCTTTAGAAGGTAAGTGTTTTGCCACTCTAACTACAGCTACAGAATCACTATCTAATTGTATTGGCTCGCTATTATTTCCTAAGGCTAATACATCATGATTAAAAGCAGCATTGATGATTAGTTTATTTTGTGTAATTGGTGTTTTCCCACCCTCGTAAGTAAACAATTCAGTCTTTTGTATTTTTAATTTCAAGGTATCCGCTGCAGGAACTAAAGAATCAGGTGATTGATAACTTAGATCAGACAGTTGCTCCAAAGCTTGAGCGTATTTTGCTTGAGCCTGTTCATTAATCATTTGCTCTTTAATCATTTCAGCCACATCTTTTTCAGATTTGGTGCTAACAGGTTTATAAGCAATTAATTTAAAAATCTCAAAACCATGTTTGGTTTTTTCAGGTTTAGAAATTTGTCCTGGCTTATTCAATGTTGATAAAATACCATCGTATTCATTTTTTCCTGCAGTAATCCAAGGTAATACACCTTTGTCTGCAACTGAAAGTTTATCATCGGATAATTCAGTAACTAATTTATCAAAATTTTCCGGATTTTTTTCTAAAGACTCATAAGTTGCTTCGGCTTTTTCTTGTATCTGCGTTAACTCTTCTTCAGTTGCACCTTCAGGAACTGAGAATAAAATATGTGCCACTTGCCATTGTGCAGGCGTTAAATAATTACTTTTATTTTCATCATAATAACGGGCAACTTCTTCATTACTAACTTTAATTGCGGAACGAATATCATGCATGGATAAAGTAACGTACTCAAGACTTACTTGTTCAGGACTCATAAACTCTTTTTGATGTTCTTTATAATAAGCATTAATTTGTTCTGGTGTAACCTGAATAGATGATTCAAATTGTGCTTCAGGTATCGTTAAATAATCATAATCTCTTGTTTGCATGTACAATCGTACAAAACGTTTTATTTCATTCGATAAAGCAAAAGAGCTAGCCATAAATGCAAAACGTTGCTGATTAAGCAACATGCCTTGACGTACTTCTTTTTGGAATGTTTCTGGAGTAAATAAAGCACCACTTAATGCTTGCTGATATTTTTGTGAAGAAAAATGGCCATCTTCTTGGAACTGAGGAATATTAACTATGGCAGCATTTGCTTCATCTGGTGTTACTTCAAAACCATAATGTCGTGCTGCTTGCAAAGATACTTCATTAGTGACCATTTGGTCGATCACTTGGTTTTGTAGTTTCTTTTCATCTGCGGCAGTCATCGTTGCCATGTCTTGTTGAGCACGTAGTCTTCTGTAGTTGGTTTCAAAAGTTTGCGTACTTAAAGCTTGATCGTTAACTACTACTTTTGCATTTGAAGTTTGATGGGACTGCATATAATAATCCACCCCAAACAGCGTAAACGTAATAGCAATTAATACAACTACTAACCAAGCAACAACACCTTGAATGCGTTCATTTAACTTCTGCAGCATATCCTGAGATCCATTTTAATTAAATAAGCCCTGTGAGGGCAAAGTGTACCATAAAGTTATAAAAAAAACGCGCCTTTCGGCGCGTAATTTGGCGGAGTGGACGGGGCTCGAACCCGCGACCCCCGGCGTGACAGGCCGGTATTCTGACCAACTGAACTACCACTCCAATTCATGGTGGGTGCTGTAGGGATCGAACCTGCGACCCTCGCCTTGTAAGGGCGATGCTCTCCCAGCTGAGCTAAGCACCCAAAAACTTAAGCCTCTTGAACGGCTTCTTTAAGATTTTTACCCGCTTTGAACTTGGCTACTCTAGATGCTTTAATCTGAATAGTTTTGCCAGTCTGTGGGTTTCTACCAGTACGTGCAGAACGATTACCTGTTGAAAAAGAACCAAAACCAGGTATTACAACTTGATCGCCTTTTTTAAGAACATCAGTTACAGTAGCCATAAAAGTTTCAAGAACCCTGCTAGCATCAGCTTTGGTTAGGCCTGAACCGCTTGCTATCGCATCAACTAATTCACTCTTGTTCATCGTATCCCCTTTACAGTTAATCATCCGTTTCCAGGCAAAATTATTTACCTGAGCAAGTTCGTACATCCTTGAAATGCCCACCAGTAGTAGACAACGAGAGAAATATAACGCTTATTAATGTGCATGTAAATCATTATTTTTAGTTTTTTTCGATCTTTTACTAACCGTGATCTCATTATGCACATTTTCTGCACTTTTAATCCAAGGACTGCGTTGTAAAGCCAGTTCTAAAACCTGTTCAATGGTCTTAACTGGATGAATTGTTAGCTTACGTAGAATATTATCGGGGATTTCCTCTAAATCTTTTACGTTCTCTTCAGGAATAATTATATTTTTAATTCCACCACGATGAGCTGCTAATAATTTTTCTTTTAAACCACCAATCGGTAACACCTGACCTCTTAAGGTGATTTCACCTGTCATCGCTACATTCGCTTTTACTGGAATCTGCGTTACCACAGACACCAAAACGGTACACATACCGATACCAGCACTTGGACCATCTTTTGGAGTAGCCCCTTCTGGAACATGTACGTGAAAATCATTTTTATCGTAAAAATCTTCGCTCAAACCAAAATTCTTGGCGCGACTGCGTACTACAGTCATAGCAGCGTGTATCGATTCCTGCATTACAGCACCTAATTGACCTGTATGTGTTACTTTACCTTTACCTGGCATCATTGACGCCTCTATAGTAAGCAATTCACCACCTACACTGGTCCATGCAAGTCCTGTAACCTGTCCCACCTGATCAAATTCCTCTGCTAAACCGTATCTAAATTTCTTAACGCCTAAGTATTTTTCAAGATTAGAAACAGAAACGACAATTTTTTTAGCGCGTTTGTGTAATAAAATTTCTTTAACTACTTTTCGACAAATATTAGCGATATCCCGTTCTAAATTACGAACACCAGCTTCACGAGTGTAATAACGAATAATATCTCTAATAGCTCCTTCGCTAATTAAAATTTCTTTCTCATTAAGACCGTTTAAAACTAATTGCTTAGTAACAAGATATTTTAGCGCAATATTTACTTTTTCATCTTCGGTATAGCCTGCAAGTCGTATTACTTCCATTCTATCTAACAATGGAGCAGGAATTTCTAATGAATTAGCGGTTGCTATAAACATTACATCACTTAAATCATAATCTACTTCTAAATAATGATCGTTAAATGTGTGATTTTGTTCCGGATCTAATACTTCTAATAATGCTGAAGCTGGATCGCCACGAAAATCCATAGCCATTTTATCCACTTCGTCCAACATGATTAGTGGATTTTTTACGCCTGCTTTACAGAGTTTTTGAATAATTTTTCCAGGCATAGAACCAATATAAGTACGTCTATGACCGCGAATTTCTGCTTCGTCTCTAACCCCACCTAAAGCGATACGAATAAAAGTACGGCCAGTAGCATTAGCAATGGATTGTCCCAAAGAAGTTTTACCTACTCCAGGAGGACCAACTAAACATAAAATAGGACCTTTTAGGCGTTTTACGCGTTGTTGTACTGCGAGATATTCGAGAATACGTTCTTTTACGCGTTCTAAACCATGATGTTCTTTATCTAATAATTTTTCTGCTTTCGGTAAATCAAATTGAATTTTATTCCGTTTTTTCCAAGGAACCAGCAACATCCAATCAAGATAGTTTCTAATAACTGTTGCTTCTGCAGACATGGGCGACATCATTTTTAATTTATGCAATTCAGCCATAGCTTTTTGTTTGGCTTCTTTAGGCATGCCGGCCTTATTAATAGAACTTTCCAATTGATCGAGTTCATTACCTTCTTCGCCTAATTCTCCCAATTCCTTTTGAATCGCTTTCATTTGTTCATTAAGATAATATTCGCGTTGGCTTTTTTCCATTTGACGTTTAACACGACCACGAACACGTTTTTCAACATGTAAGAGATCAATTTCATTTTCTATGGATGCCATCAAATGTTCAAGGCGAGTTCCGACATCAGGAGTTTCTAATAAATCCTGTTTATCTTCTACCTTAAGCGTTAAATGAGCGGCAATAGTATCGGCCAATCTACCAGGCTCTTCAATTCCTGCTAGTGGTGACAATACTTCCGGGGGAATTTTTTTATTAAGCTTTATGTATTGCTCAAATTGCGATAGTAAGGAGCGCATAAGAATTTGAACTTCTTGTTCGTTCATGGCCTGTGATATTTCCTCAACAGACTCCAAAGAAGCTTCCATGTAACCTTTATCTACAAGGTATTCTTTAGCTCTTGCACGTTGCTCGCCTTCTACTAATACTTTTACCGTACCATCAGGCAATTTCAATAATTGCAAAACGCTGGATAAGGTTCCTACGGGGTAGATATCTTCAGGCAAAGGATCATCATTGGCAGATTTTCGTTGAGCAACCAAGAAGATGCGTTTATTTTCAAGCATAGCAGCTTCTAGCGCTTTTATGGATTTTCCTCGCCCTACAAAGAGAGGAATAACCATATGCGGATATACCACCACATCTCTTAATGGCAGTACTGGTATGCTTGATAAATCTTCAGCGACAGTAGGAGTAACTTCGTTTTCTTGTGACATGCTTATCCCTTATTCAAAAGAAAAGCGCTGCTTACTCACTACCAGTAGCGCTCTTCAAGTCATCCTGTTCATAAATTAGAATAGGATTGGATAAGTTATTGACTACACTCTCATCAATAACCACTTTTGTTATACCTTCTAAAGAGGGTAGATCATACATGGTGTCTAAAAGAATATTTTCAAGTATCGATCGCAAACCACGTGCACCCATTTTTCTTTGCATCGCTTTTTTGGCAATCGCGGTTAAGGCTGCTTCTCTAAACTCAAGTTCCACACCTTCCATTTTGAATAAAGATTGGAATTGTTTCGTGAGGGCATTTTTAGGACTAGTCAAGATAGCAATTAATGCAGTCTCATCCAGCTCGTGTAAGGTAGTAACCACGGGTAAACGACCAACAAACTCAGGAATTAAGCCAAATTTCACAAGGTCATCAGACTCTAATTGTCCTAAAGTTTTAGAAACTTCATCACTAGAATCTTTCTTATTTTTCAATTGTGCAGAGAAGCCGATACCTGATTTATCACTGCGTTCACGAATGACTTTTTCTAGACCTGCAAAAGCTCCGCCGCAAATAAATAGAATATTGGATGTATCTACTTGTAAAAATTCTTGTTGTGGGTGTTTACGTCCACCTTGTGGAGGTACTGAGGCGATAGTGCCTTCAATTAATTTCAATAATGCTTGTTGTACACCTTCTCCAGATACGTCACGTGTGATAGAAGGATTATCGGATTTACGCGAAATCTTATCGATTTCATCGATGTATACAATTCCCTGCTGTGCTTTATCGACATCATAATCGCATTTTTGCAGAAGCTTTTGAATAATGTTTTCAACGTCTTCACCAACATAGCCTGCCTCGGTCAATGTTGTGGCATCAGCCATAGCAAATGGAACATTTAAGATTCGTGCTAAAGTTTGCGCTAATAAAGTTTTACCACTACCGGTTGGACCAATTAGTAGAATATTACTTTTACCCAGTTCAACACCGTCTTCTGCTTTATGTTGCAAACGCTTGTAGTGATTATAAACAGCAACTGATAAGACTTTTTTAGCATGAGGTTGACCAATAACGTATTCATCAAGGAAATTATAAATTTCCTTTGGCTTTGGTAGGTGTGCTTCAGTTTCTTCTGTAACTTCATGCGTTTCTTCGCGAATTATGTCATTACATAACTCAACACATTCATCACAGACAAATACAGAAGGTCCTGCAATCAATTTTTTAACTTCGTGCTGACTTTTGCCACAAAAAGAGCAATATAAAACTTTGTCACCACTTCCGCTACCAGTTTTACTCATAACAAAACCCCTTCTTACAGCTAGTGCTGAATAAAATTTAATGCGGCTAAATACGTCATTCTCATTGAAGGTTGGGCGCTAGGCCCAACATCTATACTATAATTTTAGACCACACAGGAAAATCTGCCAATTAATCCGGCTTAGGAGCCAGACTCTTCTGATGAAGTTGCCAAAAGTTCTCTATCAAACAGTACCTTATCAACTAATCCATAATCAACAGCTTGTGTAGCGCTCATGAAATTATCACGCTCAGTATCGCGCATAATTTGATCAGAGGTTTTCTTAGTATGTTTACCCATTATATTATTTAAGCGCTCACGTATTGCCAGGGTTTCACGAGCATGAATTTCAATATCTGTAGCCTGACCTCTATAACCACCAAGCGGTTGATGGATCATAACGCGTGCGTTGGGCAAACAAAAACGCTTACCCTCAGCTCCAGCACACAATAGAAGTGCGGCAGCACTGGCTGCTTGACCAATACATAAAGTACTTACATCAGGTTTAATAAACTGCATAGTATCGTAAATAGCTAAACCTGCAGTTACTACTCCTCCAGGGGAGTTGATATATAAAGAGATATCTTTTTCTGGATTTTCAGACTCAAGAAACAGTAATTGGGCAACTACCAAATTAGCCATATGGTCTTCGACTTCGCCCAAAAGAAAAATAATACGCTCTTTTAACAATCTAGAGTATATATCATAGGAGCGCTCACCTCTTGAGGTTTGCTCAATTACCATTGGCACTAGTCCACTGGTATTGTGTATCCTATCATCTGAATAGCCTGACATACTTTACTCTCCTTTGTTATTCTCAGTATCCTTTTTAGGATTCATTACTGAATCATAATCCTTATTTTTGTATTTTATTTTTGCATCTTCAGCTATTTTGTCTGATACCATTTCTTCCATTACTAGGGCTTCAATTTCAGCCATATGTTCTTTATTGCCTCTGTACCACTCACGCAATTCTTCTGGCGCTTCATAGGCACTTGCAAATTTATCAATCATTGCATTAACTTTCTCAGCATCAGGAACAATATTGTGCTTCTTAACGTATTCTGAGAATAGCAAACCTAAGTGTACTCTTCGTTTAGCCTGTTCTTCAAATAATTCTCTTGGGAAATCAGGAATTTTTTCATCGTGCTTGTGCTCATGGCCAAACAGACGATGGTACATTTCGTGTTTTAGATTTTCTATTTCTTTATCTATTAATGACTTAGGTAATTCAATTATATTAACTTCTAACAATTTATCAAATAATTTTTCCCGATTTAACATACTAACGCGACGCTCTAGTTCACGTGTCATATTGTCTTTAATATCTTTGGTAAGAGCTTCTATCCCACCAGTTTTAATATTAAATTTTTCGGCAAAGGCATCGTTTAATTCAGGCTTTTGGCCTTCCATTACCTTATGTACTAAAATCTTGAAAGTAGTTTCTTTACCTGCTAAGTCTTTATGACCATAGTCAGCAGGGAAAGTGACTTTAATATCAAATTCTTTTTCTTTCTTAGCACCTATAATTCCATCTTCAAAACCAGGAATCATAGCGCCAGATCCTATAACTAACTCATGACCTTTGGCACTGCCACCTTCAAAAGCTTTATCATCTAAAAAGCCTTCAAAATCAAATACTATCTTGTCGCCTTTTTTAACAGCACGGTCAACTTCATGAAACTCTTGATTTTGTTCACGTAATTTTTCGATCATATCACTTACGTCTTTATCACTTACAGTAGATCGTATAAGCTCGACAGGTGCTTGATTTACTTCAACAACTTCAACTTCTGGCATTACTTCAAATAAAGCGCTGTATCTAAAATCTTTACCAGATTCTAATTGTTCAGGCTCTATATAAGGGTAACCAGCAGGAGTTAAATTATTGGATTGTAGTGCTTCATATAAAGTAGATTGAACCATATCTTTGGCAACTTCTTCACGAACACTGTTGGAATAACGTTTTACGACTATTTCAAAAGGAACTTTTCCTGGTCTAAAACCATCAATTTTGACTCGGCGAGCAAGATCTTTCAGACGTAAGCTCACTTCTTCTTCAACTTTTTCCGAAGGTACAGAAATTGTTACCTTACGCTCTAGCCCTTTAAGGGTCTCAACAGAAACTTGCATTAATTCACCTCTTGGAAATAATCATGAAATGGTGCGAAAGGAGAGACTCGAACTCTCACGGGTTGCCCCGCTGGAACCTAAATCCAGTGCGTCTACCAATTCCGCCACTTTCGCAAAGGTACTCTAATTATATCTGGGGTGAACGATGGGACTCGAACCCACGACAACCGGGATCACAACCCGGGGCTCTACCAACTGAGCTACGCTCACCATAAAACTTCCTTCATCTGGCATAACTTCGCCTTTAATGTCGGCTGGCGCGCCCGGCAGGATTCGAACCTGCTACCCTCGGCTTAGAAGGCCGATGCTCTATCCAGATGAGCTACGGGCGCTAATTGGTCGGGGTGGAGAGATTCGAACTCCCGACATCCTGCTCCCAAAGCAGGCGCGCTACCAGACTGCGCTACACCCCGTGACCCGTCCCAAGGACAGAGCGCAGATAATACTAGGTGAAATCACCAAGGTCAAGATCTTATGAGAGATTTTTTTCATTTACACTACATTTTACTTTTTTGTGCTTCATAGCTTGGTGTAACTATAACTTGTTGTTTTGCATTTTGTGCTAACACTGCCTTCAAAGGAGCCTCCAAGGGTTTGCCGCTGTTAAATACTGCTTCTCTTACATCGTGTGGATGTTCTTTACGTTTTTGCTCTTGATTGGCAATGTACGTTGTAGCTAATGTATTTAAATCAGGATCTTGCGGATTTTTTGCTAAGGCATCAGCTAATTTTTCTACCTTTTTTTGACGCATGTCCGTTGTAAAAGCTTTATATTCTTTCTTTACTGCTTCTTTTTCAGCTGCATCAAGCTGTTGCACTGGCTTAGCTTTTTCTATTGCTTGTTGACATAGCAAAACTCCGTGCACATTGGCTCGGGTATTAGCAATGGTGCAATTGTCATTTTTCTGTTCTTTTTGGACTATTACTTCCACAGGTGTTTTGCCACCAGTGATATTATTTAATGCTGCCGTTACCGCTTCCGGTGACTTGCCTGAATGATGTCCTTGTATCACAACATCAATATCTTTCGCCGCAATTTGGCTCAAATCATCCACTCGGTATATTTGCGTACCGGCACCTCCAGGAGGTTTCATATTCTGATTGGTAACATCACTGCCTATTCCACGATTAGTGAACACGACATAGCCACCCTTGCCTTCTTTATCACTTATTACAGAAAGCCCCATAACGTGCCCATTAAAACTTGCAGGTATACTGGTAACTTCACCATTTTTACTATTGTGAATCCTATTCGCTAACTCATTTGCTGTATTGGGATTTTGAGCTTTACTATATGAAAAGTTTGCAATCTTGTTTGTTTCAGTAAAAGCATCAGCAATTTTACTGAAATTGGAGTTAGTACTTGCATAATCATCAATCGAGTTACTCATCATATTATAAGTTGGTCCGACATGACCAAATTGCGAATAGGTACCATCGACACTGGTTACTGCCACTCCTAATACCAATCCATAATCTTTAACTGGATGAATTACGGTTCCTGAATTCGGAATAGTTCTATCAATTTTAAAACCTAAATTTTGGGCTTTTTGACTATCAAGTGCTAACGCAAAAGTGGCTCTTTCTTTAGGGCCCGCTATTGCACCAGATAGTAAATAAATTGCTGCCAAAACAAAATTTTGTGTTTGTAAGGCAGACTGTAAGGGACTTTGACCATCTTTAGTCCGCATGGCAGATACAACATCACCTAATTTGAAATCACCTAACCCATTCTTTTTTAAAAACTCTTGGATTTGCTTTTCCTTTTCTGCTAGAGATAACTTCAAATTTTGTAAAATTATTTGCATTAGCTGTTTTAAAAATGCTTCAACATTAATATTCTGTAATTTGCTCTGTAAGGCCTTATTATTCTCAATTTCTTGAAGTTGTTTATCATTCGAACTTTTGTTTAGCCCAATTTTAGTTAAGATAGAAAATGTTCCAATATCAGTAGGAGATGCAGACATAAATCACCTGGTATATTTATTCATTATATGCTAATTTTAGTCTTACTAGTTGGTTTAGTCCAGGACACCAACCTACGGAATCAGAATGAAATATCAATTGCTCCCGATTTTCGACAACCTAAATAATTTACACAAAAACCATGAAAATGCGGTATTACCTAATCCGCGCTTTCATAATGATTTTCATTATAGTTTGAGCTTTTTAAAAAGCTACACTGGCAGCTTAGGGACTTTTAATAGCTACCGACGCGAAGCTGAACGCTTATTACAGTGGTCCTGGCATATTAAAAATGCCACTATTGATGAATTGAAACGTGAAGACATTGAAGAATACGTTCATTTTTGCCAGAATCCTCCTAAGTCATGGATTAGTATAAAAAAAGTTCCGCGCTTTATAGAAAAAGATGCTAAACGCGTTCCTAATCCTGACTGGCGCCCTTTCGTAGCGACCATTAGTAAATCTTCAAGACAAAATGGTAACACTGCTTCTGAAGAACATTTT
>JBAZRP010000073.1:0-15118 GCA_041662885.1 Legionella sp. | reverse complement strand
ATCATAAATCTTCATGCACATCAAAAAAATTATTACCTATTTTTCAAAAAATTATGGTCACATTTTGTGACCATCTCTCAGGGACAAGCCGCGGGACGTCGGGAACTAAATTGTCAACAGACCCTAGTTATTGTTCGTATTTTCGTAAGGATTAAAGGGGGGAGCTGAGGGTTGGTAGGCTGGTGGCTGGGAGTTTGGTTTTTCTTTGAAGAAGGAATGGGAGTTACTTGATAAATTGGAGGATGAGGAAGAAGAGGATGCACTTGAATCCAAGGACCATTTTCGTTCGACCTTAGCTCTTTGCTCTTTGGGTATTACATATTTAGCTCCAGTTTTAGAATATTTTTCTAAAATTGGGTTTTTGTAGGTTGCGTCTTTGATGCAAAGATTGCCTATTTCAAAAAAGGCATCTGCAATCCCTTCGTAGTGTTCGCTTTCGTACTCTTTTTGTTCTAGCATGATTAAAATATCAAAATTGAATTTATCCAGATATTCTCGAAAGGAACTTCTACCGTTCATTGCTGCTTTGTGAAAACACATTAAAGCTGCTTCGTAAGCGGGTTTAGTTAATGGGTAATGAGAAATTATTTGTTTGAAATAAAAACCTGCTGTGGGGCTTGCAGCTGCTAATTCTCTTTGAGCTATCTCAGGCGAAGTGAAGGTGAGCATTGATGCAAGAATCTGGCCCATTTGATGAGAGGGGTAGCTCATAAGTTTGGGAAACATAGTATTAGTTCTGGGGCGATTGAAGGTCCATGCTTCTTCGTTTTTGAATTCCGAATCTAATATTTTTTCTGTTTGTACATGGTTTAGTAAGCTTGCTGCTATATTAAAAATACAATTAATAATATCTTTATTCTGGGTTAATTCGCGGTATTTATACTCAAGAAATTCGCCATAAACAAAGGATTTTGCGGTTATATTTTCAGTTTGTTGTCCCCACAAAATAGGGTGTTGGCAGGTCGGATCTTGGAAGAAGAATACGTAATGATGGTAGTGACCGGTAGTAGAAATATGAGTCTTGTAACCCGTTTTATGCCGTCTGACATCGATGTAGGTAAGGTTGCGTTCTAAAAAATAATTCAGCATTTGACTTTGACTAACAGCATCGTGAAATTGCACTTTTGTGGGATCAAGGTTAATTAATAAAGTGAAGAATTTATTATTATCAAAAACTCCATAGGCATTGCTAATCATTGTTTCTAATTGCACGGTAGTAAAATTTTGTGCGTATTTAAGTGCTAGCAGATGGTTCTTTTTAACTAGCTCCAGAAACTCTAAGGGATGTTTTTGCAAGTAAACAAAACCTTCATCCATTGGTGTTTCCGCATCGAGTAAATCTTTGATTTTTGTATAGACCATGATTTGAGCTCCTTCTGCTGTGACTTAATTCCATCCTAGCACTGGTAGATGGTGGTGTGCAAGTAAATAGCAAAAGTGTTGTATATGGGGCTGATTATTGAGAAATTGGTGTGTTTTATGGTTTGAATTTTCTAGGAGGAGGGATCCCCGCTTTCGCGGGGATTGCAGTGTTTATCTATTAAGCCCAAGCTTTTAGTTGTTCTTCTACGTATAGAGAGAGTAACCGATGTGCTTCACCTGTTGGATGGATAGAATCAGCAAATATGTAATCTTGTGAAGTTACTGTACATACGAGAGATGATCCAGAACATATTGGATCAGTATAATTTACGAAGGTAAATGGTTGCCCGGCAACTACGTAGGGTTTGCCCGCTTGCGTAGATTTGATCACATTATCAAGTAAAGTATACACATTTACATATAAAACTTTAACTCGGTGCGTCAGTATCACTTCACCTAATTTTTGGTTTAACATGGAGTTAAAAGTAAATGTAAGTGATTGCGCTGTTGCTGGTAGAGTAGGGTCGCCTTCCATTACTGCTGCTTCTTGAATTAAGGGCGTAACACCAAGATTTGGTAGGGATAAAATTACTATTCTTTTAGCGCCATGACGACTTAGTCGTGCTACATCTTTAGCAATATTCATTGCTGCATTATTAGCAGTTAGAATTAAATTAGCAGGTGATGGGTCGGTTCCAAAAGCATTTAAAATATCATTTGCTCCAGCCCAAATAAAGAACACTGCTTTAGGATCCAATTGTCCAGGATGTGTATCCAGGAAATATTCGATTTGGGCGTGAACTGACGGAGCCCAACTAATTGGAGGTGCAGCTGGTGAGTCAGTCGTAGCGCCACCGCATGCATAATCAACTCCGTCTAGAATTGGACTTACAATTGATGGTACCGGATTATATACTGAGAAAATTTCATTATTGGTTATAGTATCAGCCACCGGAGACATAGTACCATAAACAGGTAAGTCGAAACCTTTAACATTATGTGCTACATATTGCGACCAAGTATAACCTTGCCATGTGGTAAACGTACGGGCTTTTCCTGGGACTAAAACTGGTTCTGGAAATAGGTTATTAAAGCCACTATCAGTCAAACTATCACCGAAAAAATATACTTGGCTAATTTGACTATAGGGTATTGCTTGTGCAGTATTAGTGAAAGCGCAGCATAAAGCAGCTGCACTGATTAGTAGTTTTATTTGCTTGCCTGGTTGGCTAGCTCTATTTTTTATATTCTTTAACACGCATATTCTCCCTGAAATTAGTTGAAGCTGTATCTAGCTGCTAGAGCTACAATATTCGCACATCCTTGGTATTCAGCATAAACCTGATTTGTTTCCAATGGTGACGTGGTTATAGCATTTGTTCCGCTTGATTGTACAACGTTTACAGTTTGGTTCTGCATAAAGATATGTGCATATGCAGCGTCTACAGAGAAATTCTTATTCAAGTAATAACTTGCTCCAGCCGTGAGCCAAACACGATTAGCATCAGGAATTCTTGGATCGCGGAAAGCATCTTGTGTTGGTGTCGCATCATAAGCAACCCCGCCACGTACTGTCCAAACTTCATTTTTATGGTATTCAGCACCTAAGGCACCAAACCAAGAATCTTGCCATTGTGTTTGAATGATACTGTTGGTAGCAAAGGCTTCTGGCATATTGATGTTCAATTCATTGAACGAGGTCCAGAAGTTACCTTGTACAGAAGCTTTCACAGTCCATTTATCTATATCTTGCGCCGCACTGATTGTTAAAATTTGAGGTGTTTTAATATCAGCACTTAATGAAGTCAGAGCATTAAATAGAAAATCTTGTGATGGAGCAGGAACTACAGCACCTGGCAGAACATATTGTTCACCAGTTCCATTAAGCGATTCGGAAATCTGCGAACGATAACCAATTCCGATACGGGTAGTTTCTTGTGGTTTAAAGAGTACACCAAGGGTGTAGCCATATCCCCAACCATCACCTTTTAAGTGCGTTGGAAACTGAGATGCAAGCGCTACATCTAATGGAGTACCTGTATAAGCACCATTAAAATTAGTAAATGAAGCTAGAATGTATTGTGCTTGGAATCCGGCACCTACTGACCATTTATCGTTAATGGCGTAGGCAAGAGCAGGATTTAAATCCAGAGTTTGTACCGCACTGTATTGAGCAGCAAAACGCACTACTGATTCAGGGCTGTATTTGGTTTTTAAACCGTAAGGAGCAAGCATTGCAAAACCGCCGACTAATTTATCGGTGAATCTCCAGCCTACATAAGCACTTGGTACAAAGGCGTTTGGCGAAATGCTGTCTTCAGAAGTCCGGCCTTGAACTTGTACAGGAGAACCGTTTGGAAAAATTCCTGGAACGTTAACTGCATGAGTTGCACTCGCATTCGACATGCTGATGCTTGGCAGAATTTCACTGAAACCTAAATACCCCTGACTTTCTTGAAGGGTAGATAGGGTAGCCGGGTTAACGAACATAGAAGAAACATCATTATATGCTGCTGCAGCACCTGCAGTTGCATCACCTTGTAAGCGGGCACTTATTTCATTAATTTGAAATCCTGCTGCTAGTGCTGCAGTACTTAAAATTGATTGAGAGATAAGAAAAGCAATAAGGGTTTTTTGGGGCTTTTTATATGAATGGACCATCTTGGTAGTATCCTTTACCTATAAAGAAGTCTACTACTCTGACAAAAAAAATGTGAGATGTCTAGAAATTTTTGAATTATTTTTTTAGTTTGTTGATATCAATGACTTTTAGATTGGTTTTCTCTTGAATGGCTTCAATGCATTTAGCCAATTTTCCATAGGGATTTATTTCAGTTCCATTTGCAACTAAATCGGTTTTTAATTCTTTGAGCATGTTTCTTATTTTAGCTTTTTCACTTACTGGATTCGTACCAAAATAGCTGGTTTGATTTTCAAAAGCAGTAGCTTCATCCAAAAACACATTAATCATATCATCATCACAAGTACCGCAAAAAAATTGATGTACTGAAATACTATCTTTTGCATCATAAGATAGGTTGCTGGTAACTAAATCGAGTGAATCAACAAAAGTTGCAGGCACTTCTTCAGCTATCAATTCTTCAGTCGGCAGGATTAATTTTTTTGCTTTGGAACTGCGGTTCAAAACTTCAATATCGATAATATCTAAATTATATTTTGCCTGGATTGCAATAATGCATTGAGCTAAAGCTCCATAAGGATTAATAGAATCTTCGTTCGTAGTGAGATTCTGCTTTAGAGAGCGCAGCATTTTCTGTATCTGTTGTTGCGCTTCGGTATAGGACAACTTATCTACATCCGGTAAGTCGTTCATTTTGGATTCCTTTCTGTGGGCTTGCCTGTATTTGCCTACAACTTAAGTGTAGACCATGTTTTAAATTTGTACAGCGATTTTCAGATTATTTGAGGCATGATTGGTCTGTGGTAAGATGAGATTCTTGTGCGATTTTGGTAGTTCCTCGATGAAATATAGGCGGGATATAGATGGTTTAAGGGCTGTAGCCATACTATTGGTATTACTCTACCACGGCGGTTTAGCGGTATTTCCTTCAGGTTTTGTCGGGGTTGATGTGTTTTTTGTCATTTCCGGTTTTTTGATCACCAGCATTATTCATAACTCATTGAATGATAATAATTTTTCTTTCGTGGATTTTTATAGCAGAAGACTATGGCGTTTGCAGCCAGTATTTATCAGCCTGATAGTAATCACTTTTTTATTAAGTTTTGTTCTTTTTTTACCAGATGATTTAATTCGCTATAATGAAAGTGCTTTGAAAACGGCCTTATTAATGTCAAATGTTTATTTTCAAAAGACCACTACCGAATATTTTTCTCCTGATTCCCATATGTTGCCTTTATTACACACTTGGTCTTTATCAATAGAATGGCAGTGTTATTTGCTTTTGCCTTTAGTAATTTATTGCCTGCATAAGCTTTTTGTGTCTACTAAGACATCTACGTCCCGTGGCTCAAACTCTCCTAGGGACGTAGGTGAGGAGAGCAAACCCTTACTTTTTATGTTTGTCTCTCTTGCTGTGTTCTGTCTCGCTTATGCCTTTTATTCCTCCGCCCAAGAACCCTTACAGAGTTATTACTTCTTTTCCAGTCGTATTTTTGAATTTTTACTCGGTTCTTGTATTGCTTTATGCCCCTTGAAAGCGCGATCTTATAATAAAGTCCTGCTAAACGCTGCTGGAATTGCTGCTTTAATGCTTATTGTATATTGCGCTTGTCAGGATAATATTCTAAGTGGTTACCCGAATGGGTACGCCTTATTAGTGTGTCTTTCTACTTGCTTATTAATTGTTTTGGGCGGGCTAATGCCTTCTCATCTGGTAGGGCGCATTTTGACCTTACAACCTTTGGTATTTATTGGTGTTTTGTCCTACTCCTTATACATTTGGCATTGGGTTGTTTTTGCGGTACTGCGTTATGAAAATGTTCAGGAGTCTATCAAGGTATTAATTGCTGCTTATAGTCTAAGTTTTGTTTTGGCTTTTTTATCCTGGAAGTTCCTTGAAAAACCAACCAGACGTTTTAATAAGATGCCGTTTTCTTATACTTTAATAGGTTTGGTGTTGGTACCGATAGCATTTATGTTCGTTTCAGTCCAATTTATGAAATATTATTCGGGTTTTCCGCAGCGCTTTAATCAGGATTTGGTGCATATTTATGATAAATTGAATGACTACAGTAGCAGTCAAAGACCATTATGTGTCAGTAAAATCATTAAGAATACCAAAACTGTCTGTAGTCTTGGTATTCATTCTCCTGAAGCGAAAAAGGCTTTTTTAATTGGCGATTCTTTTGCCAATCATTATTGGGGCTTTGTTGATACTTTGGCGAAAAACGCACATGTTTCGGTATTAACCCAAGCAACCTCTGCTTGTATTACCCTGCCTGGAATTTATTTATACGATTGGTGGTATTTTACCAAGGACGTTTATCAAGAATGTCATGATAAAACTGCTGAATATTATCGTATGATTAAAAAAAATCATTATGATTATGTATTGATTGGCCAAGTATGGCCCAATTATTATTCTACAAGTATTATCAATAAGTTAGGTGATAAGCAAGCCATAGACTTAAGTCAGCAGCGCCTAACTGATGCCTTGGAAGAAGCGCTGAAAATTATTATTAGCAGTGGTGCAAGGCCGGTATTGATTAAAGCCATTGCACATGAGGATGAACATGCTCGTGATTGTGTCTTTCATTATGTAAAAATACGAAAACCGTATAATCCTGATACTTGTAGTTTTGCTTTGTCTAAGTCCGAGGGCGAATTGTGGTTTGATAAGCTCTTTAAGCAGATGCAGCAAAAGTATCCGCAATTAGTAGTGATAGACCCAAAACAGGTGCAATGCCCGGACGGTTTGTGCAGGGCTGATATTGAGGGCGTACCAGTATATCGGGATGGTGGACACATTACCGATTATGCGTCTTATAAATTCGGCGATTTATATCTTGCACATATGGGTAATCCGCTTCTCATTACGTGAACGATTTTTGGAATTTGGCAGATCTTTGCAAATATAGGTTCATTTATGTTATCATGTTTTATTACTTTTTTAAGGAGTTAGTATGATTAAGTCAGCTGTTTTACTAGTGGGTATGGTGCTCATGGGTTCGGCTATTGCTGATGTTGTTAATCAGAACACTACTACATCCAAAACAACTATTGAAGTATCAGAATTAACTACTGTTGTTAGTACTGCTACTGTTGATTCTGACTTAGACGAGTTAGTATTAGAATCCCTACATGAGGATGACCGACGTTTTTCACGTATTGGTTAACCTGTCATTTTTCCTACTGATCGATTCTCATAGACTTCAACGCGGTCGCGGCCATTGTTTTTAGCTTTATATAGGGCCTCGTCTGCATGACGAATAACTTCTTCAGTGCTGCTACCTTGAGTAGGTGCTTCCGATAGTCCAATCGAGACGGTTATCTGCGGTAGCATAGTGTTTTTAAATGGTACTCGGGTGGTTTTAATCTTATTGCTTATCTGATTTAAGCGTTTTGCCGCTGTTGTTAAGTTGGCATCTATCAAGATCAAAATAAATTCTTCGCCGCCAAAACGACAAGCAAGATCGCTACCTCTAAAGTTTTCTTTGAGGGTATTACCAATAAACTTAAGGATGGTATCACCGGCTTCATGGCCATAGGTATCATTAAAGTTTTTGAAGTTATCAACATCCAGCATGCCGACACAGAGCGTGCTATTATTTCTGGTTACTTGAAGGATCTCACGCGCTAAGGTTTCATCCAGATAACGGCGGTTAAATAAGCCAGTTAAAGGATCACGCACAGATAAGTCTTGCAGACTTTCACGGAGCTGAATATTAGCCAGAAAGAGTTTGATAATCTCACTAAGAGTAACTGCAAGTTGTTTGTGGTTTTCGGTCAGCACTGCATTTTCAGCAGCATTTAAGATGAGCATGCCTATAACGCCGACGGGTCCAATTAAAGGCAGGCAGAGACATCCTCCACAAGGGGAGCTAGTAAAATGATGGCATATTAGGTCTTTTTTTACATCATTGATAATATAAGTGCTACCACTGCGTAAGGCCCAGCACTCATCGATACCAAATTCAGGTTTTACTATTTGCTGTGAGCCCCATTGCTGCACGGTTTTCATTTTCAAAGTGCTTGCATCATTAATAACAAAGGCACCGCTAAGGGTAGGGAATAAATCTTGGGCGGCTATAGCTATTACCGCATAGGCTTCATTAGAGTCTTGGCAAATTTGCAACATATCTGTCATTTTTTTGATATAGCTCATTTCTATATCACGCTGTCTTAATTCAGAAAGCGTCGAAGCTGTGCGTTCATTGAGCTCAAGCATTTTCATTTCATTGCGTTTGCGCTCACTAATATCCAGTATTTGAACAATAAAATAGAGTGGTTTGCCTGAACTATCATTTATCAATGAAATATTGGCTATAGCCCAAATCAATTGGCCTGATTTGTGAATATAGCGTTTCTCCAGTTGGGCAAAGGTAAGTATTCCTTGAATCAACCTTTGTTCTGCTTCTAATTCCTTTGTTAAATCATCGGGATAAACTATATCTTTGGTAGTAAGTTTTTTTAATTCATCTTGGGTGTAGCCTATCATTTCAGTAAGGGACAAATTTGCTTGCTGACAAGCACCCTCAGGGGAAATGATTAACATGCCGATGGGGGCGTTTTCTAAAATGTTTCGAAATAATTGTTCGCTTGCTTCAGTACTTAAAGCATACTCATGTAACTTATTGTTTGCTAAGGATAAATTTTCAACCAAAAGCGCATTTTCGTAATGTAAACTTAAAATTTGCGTCAGCATGCGATTGCCACGGTAGGCAATAATGAGCATTGAAAACATATAGACAGTCATTGAAATACCTAAAATAAGGTAGGCCATACTATCTTGAAGAAAAAACCACAGACACAAGGGTAGCAGGATAATGGTTGTAGATAGTAAACAGGCAGTAAGGCTTGCTTGTAAGGTTTGTACACCACCAGCGGTGATACCAGCCACAATAATAATGATAATCATATGATGCAGTAAATTATTTGCTGGGAGGAACACGGAATCAATTAACCCCCAAAGAATGGCAGAGATTACAACTCCAATAGTAAATAAGTTAAATTGAGCGGTGATACTTTTTGCTTGCGATAGATAGAAGCGCGGTAAAAAAAAACGCAGTAAGGAAACAAGTATAGTTGCCATATACCAACCCCATACAGTATTGATGGTTGGGGATGTATAGGAACTAAGAAATACTAATGTGGCGCATAATATGTTAGCTGTCATACTAAGGGATAAATTAGTATGCAGGATACTTATTTTTTTTAAGTCGATTTGTTTGGAAATGTCATTGGCTTTATTTTGCTCGGCAAAAATCTCATCATCGATATTTTGAGGCGATTTTGCTTGGCCGTCCACGTTAAGCACTCCTTTGCACTTAATTCAATAAATACTCTTTCATTTGAAGTATATAATTGATATCGCAGAACGGCCAGTTTTTTTATTAAATTCTTACTAACTATTTGTTTTTTGGAATAATTTCAAAGGAGAAAACACTCCAGGCATCTTTAGAGAGGACAGCTTCTCATGGATGCGTGTAAATATGATTGGAAATGCGCCATTTGCTGTAACATTGGCTACAGTACCAAAGGGATCAATAATCAAATACACCGCAGTAATGAGTCCTATCATATCGCTAGAAAAACCAAGATGGGCTTCTAAAATTGGTGCCACAACTATAATAACCCCTCCAGGGACAGCTGCTACGGCATATTTTGCTAAAGCTGTATAGAAAGCAAATATGGCAAATACTGATAATGAAGGCATTGGTAAACCAAAGTTTATCATAGTAGCCAGACTTAAGATTGGCACACCAATAGCACTACCTAAGGTATGAATATTAATAATGGCAGGTACTAAAATCCTCGCCTTTTCAGGACTATCCAGGTTCTTTTCGGTGGATACTAGCAATACTGGCATCGCAGCAGCGCTGGAGATAGTACTAAAACCAACAAGGCTCGCTGGTAATACATTCTTGAGATAAAAAAGGAATTTTTTAAATTTAAAATTACTGGCTATAAAATACCAAGAGCAAATATACAACCATTGGGTAACAATAATTAATAAAAGGATAGGACCATATAATTTCAATGATGTTTGTAAAATATGTTCGTATTCCAATTTAAAGATAAAACCAAGGACAAATAAGGGTAATAAAGGAATAAAGACCTTTTTCAAAAAGGTGTTTGCTAATTTATTCAGAGTGATAGCAATCGTTTTTGCTTGGGCGTTGGGTACCAGAGAAAAAAATGTACCAACAAAGAAGCCGGTTAATAAAGCCTTATCATTCGATATCAACTTATCTAAATGAAAGTGCCAGGCAGGCAGCAATTGTGGGGCTGCGTCTATATGCGCTGGAGTAAAATGAATAATATTTAAACCAACAAAGGCTGATGCATAACCGAGCATAAGAGCTGAAAAATTGGATATGAATACGCAACTGATTAATAATACAACAAAAAATAGCGCGCCTTTTTGCAAGTTTGACAAGCAATAAAATACAAAACTGAAAATAATAAAAGGTAGTACAAATTCAAGTATGGTTTTCATGCTTAGACTTAAAGCGTAACTAATTGATTTTATTTGTACCGGTATGTAGGAACCAAAAAGAATAGGAATAGTTATTATGGCAATAAGAATAAGCGGTAATTTTAATTTTTTTAATAGTTCTTTAGACATATAAATCCTTAATTCAAAGTAGCTCTATGTACAATTCGACGTCCCGCGGGGCGTAAGCCTTAACTGATTCATTGTAAACAGGCCCTAATACTTAAATTTGGGCGGATAATTCCACTCAGCCGCCTAGTATACCATATTTTTGTTAGTATGATGATTAAAATAGCTAAAAATTATTTTTTTTGAGGAATTTTTTATTTAATTACACCGCAACCTATTCTGGCTCCACCGCCGCCTAAAGGTGGGGTATCGCTGTAATTATCGCCACCGGCATGGATCATTAGGGCAAGACTATTTATATCTTTTGTGTTTAATCGGGGTGCAAGAAGAGTCATAGTAGCATTACCTTCACTGTCTATTGCTAAAGCGGGTAAGTCACCTAAATGACCTGCTCCGTAGGGACCTTGATGGCTATTGGTGTTTTGAGGGTCAAAATGTCCACCTGCGCCCATGCCTGCATTAGAGCAATCTGGGTGTTGGTGTAAGTGAAATCCATGAATACCCACTGGAAGTCCGTGTAGTTGGGGTTTTATTAGTAAGCCGTACTGACTGTCTTCGAAAGTTACCTGGCCTAGGGAAGTTGTGCCATCGGCTGCTGTTACGGTAGTAGTAACCGTTCCTGCAAAACTTTGGCTGGCCAATAATAGGGCGCAGGAGCTTAGCAGGTATTTTAGTTTAGGGTTCATAGCAATTCCTTTTGTAATAGGGATTTTTTCATAGCATAGCATATTTTTTGTGAAGTCTATGTAATCCCAAACATATTAGATCTGGTTTTACAATGCCTTTTTTATATCAATAAGATGCAAATTATCCAATTGTGGCAGCAAAATTTTTATTCCTTCATGTTCATTGCTATTACCATGTACCAGAATAACCGCTCCAGGGGTAATCGGTTGACTTTTTGCAAGCCAGGCATCGGCTCCAAGTGGAATTAAGCCGTATTTTTTTAATTCTTTTATTAAATGTTCATCGGATATTAATCCTGGGAATCTAAAAAACACGCTAGGGGTTTCACCGGCCTCTAACAAATACTTTTCAGTAAGTAAAATTTCAACTTCCAGATTGGTATTCGGTGCTAGTAAAAAATTTTGTGAATAAGGTTGGTCATGGTAATACACATGACTAAATGAATGATTCGCCCAGGTAATGTTTAATTTATTGTGCTGTTTTTGGTTAATCAGCCATTGGAATTCCTGCGGGTGATGAAGTATCCACAATCCACTAATGGCAATAGTAATTGGTACTGGTTGATTTGATTTATCGGCTATTTGTACCAGCTTATTAAAAAATTTAGCTTCGAAAGGTTTCGTTGAGGGACAGAGATCGGCTGTTAAAATAGCTTTATCCGTGGTAATTCCCGCATGAGTAATTCCCTGGTTTTCCATGGTATAAGGCGCTGCGGTACTTTTATTAAGTATTTGGTAGTAAGGCGTACTGGCGATTCCCCAATTAGCGTAATGGCCAGGTTTGCTAATAGTATTTTGTCTGGGTTGTAATTGGGTAACAGGAAGTACTTTCGTTGCAAAATTCTCTGGGTTGACCACGAGAAATGAAGGAATATCATTCATCTTAAATACTCGCAGGGCTATCATGAGAGAACCATCACTGGTATAGACCGGCAGATAAATTCTTTGGTAATCAGTCACCGTATTTTTAGCAAGGCAGCTGCTGGCTAGAAATAAAAGCATTAGGCTAATAAATTTTCTCAAGATGTTCTCTGATTGGTAAATCAGACCATATTATACACATTTATTGTTTTTTAATCAAATTGCTCGGGCTACGAACAGCCCGAGGCAAAACTTATTGGCATTTGCAACTAGGTGAATCGGTACCATCCTTACACATTTGAAAACCGGTAGCCTTATCACAAGAAGCAACACCACCATGACGAGAACAACAGCCTTTAGTTCCAGTAGTAGTAGATACAGGAGCTTTTGCAGCTGGAGCAGCAGTGGTTTTTGCTGGTGCTGGTTTAACTGGCTTGGTAGTGGCTTTTGCAGGTTTAGTTGTAGTTGTTGTAGCTGCAGCGGGTACGGTCGCTTTAGTTGCTTTAGCGGGTTTTGCAGCCTTAGGTGCTTTTACTTTACAAGTACATGTTGGAGAAATCGTTTTATCTTTACAAATTTGTTGGCCTGAAGCATTACAACCACTAGCGCCGCCATGTCCTGCACAACAGGCACCAGCAAAGGATGCAACAGGAAGAAGCAGGGCAAATATAATTGCCAAGAGTGGGGTGCACTTACTTAGTGCCTGTTCGGTTTTCATTTTTGAGCTCCATTTCTATTATTATCAATTACAACTATAGCTCACGCCAACAAATTTGCTTGCACAACCTTGCATATTTTAAACAATCAATTTAAAGTAGCTTTGGTTTAAGTTCATAAGGAATATGATAATGATTGATAAGGAAAAACTCATTAAATCTGCTATCACAGCTTTTTTTACTTTATTAGCCACCAATACTACTATGGCTGCTAAAGGCGATACTTCAGCGAATCAAGAAAAATGTTACGGCATCGTTCGGGCAGGGATGAATGATTGTGCTACCGCCAAGGATTCATGCGCAAGTTCGGCTAAAAAGGACAGTCAACCTGATGCTTTTATTTTCGTGCCTGTAGGTTTGTGCGATAAAATAGTTGGTGGTCAAAATCATCCTCCTGCAACACCAAAATCATAAATTAAAACAGGAGTTTATTATGTTAAAAAATTTACTTAGAGTTTGCGTTTTAAGCTGCATCACTGCTTTGCCCGTTTATGCTTCCGAAAATTATGTAATTGATAAAGATCACAGTTTTGTGCTTTGGCATATTGATCATTTAGGTTTTTCTACTCAATCAGGTAAATGGTATGTTAATGGAACTTTAGAATTAGACAAACAAAAACCTCAAAACTCTAAAGTACAGGTTTCAATAGATATTGCGAATATGGATACTGGTAATCCAGAGTTGGATAAGCATTTACAAGCAGCTGAGTTTTTTGACACGGCACATTTCCCTAAAGCTACTTTTGAAAGTAATAAAGTAGTTCCAGTAGGAAAGGATAAAGCTAAAGTTACTGGAATTTTAACCTTACATGGAATTTCTAAACCAGTTACCTTGCAAGTAAAATTTAATAAAGAAGGCAAAAATCCAATATATGATCGTCAAACCGTAGGATTTTCTGCTACTGGGGATATTAAGCGCTCGGATTTCGGTATGAAGACTTTATTGCCTGCTTTAGGAGATACGGTACATCTTGATATCTCTGCTGAAGCTTATCAACCAAAGGCTTAGGGGAATAGTATGCATTTAAAAAATGACGCGAAACATTTTGGTTTGCTTGCAATTGTCTTGCATTGGTTCATGGCAGTTTTGATTATTGGATTGTTAGGTGTGGGTTTGTATATGGTTGATTTGCCAATCAGTGCAGAAAAATTAAAGTTATATGGCCAACATAAAGAATTTGGTTTGTTGGTTTTAGCTTTAGTGATATTACGCTTGTTTTGGCGTTTCATTAATACCACTCCACAATTAAATATTCCACTTTGGGAAGCAATAGCTGCCCGTGCTGCACATTGGGCTTTATACATTTTCATGTTTGCAATGCCTATTACCGGTTGGTTACAAACTTCTGCAGCCGGGTTACCGCCTTCATTTTTTGGTTTGTTTACTTTGCCAAGTTTGGTTGCACCTAATGAAGACTTGCGGAGTTTATTTGCTACAATTCATGAGTGGCTTGCTTATGGTTTGATTGCTACGATTTGTTTGCACACAGCAGCGGCCTTAAAGCATCATTTTATTGATAAGGATGATATTCTTAAAAGGATGATTTCATGAAAATAAAACAATGGTTTATTTCTGTTGTAATTTTTTTTGCTCCTTTTGCCATTCAGGCAGGATCTTGGACTTTAGTTCCTGAAGAAAGCCAACTGAGTTTTACAGCAACGCAAAACGGTGCGCCTGTCAGCGGTGAATTTAAAAAATTCACTGGGGATTTTGCAATAGATTTAAATGATTTACCCAAAAGCAGTATGGATGTAGTGGTTGATATATCTTCTTTATCGGTGTCTTATGCCGAATTAAAAACTACCTTAGCCTCTGCACCTTGGTTTGATGAAAGCAAATTTCCTAAGGCCGAGTATAAATCTACTAAATTTACCAAAGTAAATGATACTATCTACCAAGTTGACGGTCTTTTGACGCTTCGGGATAAAACATTGCCCTTAGTTTTAAACTTTACCGCGGATTTAAAAGATCCGAAAAAGGGGGTGTTTGTGGGGACAGCCCTGATTAAACGAACGGCCTTTGGTGTAGGACAAGGGGAATGGTCCAGCGTAGACGCGGTTAAAGACGATGTTGCGGTACATTTCAAGGTGGTTGCAGTAGAAAAAGATTAATTTTTTTCGCAAAATCCTTGCAAAATTGTATAAACGTCTATACTAAGCAATGAGTCTTTATAAACTAAAACTAAGGATGGTATCATGTACAAGAAACTTATAGCTATTTTCTCTC
>JBAZRP010000072.1:0-15166 GCA_041662885.1 Legionella sp. | reverse complement strand
AATACGTATTGGAGCTGGAGCCAACAACTACCTTTTAAACCTGGCCCTGATTTTATAAGTTTTATTCAAGGGCCTGGTGCCTTATCACAAAAACTTCGTGAGCGCTGGCTGTATGAATTAGCACGCACTAAAGATTGGGCTAACTACGCTCAATATTATCAATACTCCAATGATCTTACCCTTATCTGTTATTATCAAATTGCCCAATACAATTTAGGCCAACAAAAACAAGTGGCACAAACTGTAGTTGATTTGTGGTTAAGCGGCGATAATAGACCACCCGTGTGCAATGCCTTATTTGATTTATTACTTAAAGACGGCAGTTTTAGTCAGGATTTAATTACCAAACGCATCGCTCTGGCCTTGGAAAAAAGAAATATTGGTTTAGCGCAAAGCCTGCTAAAGCAATACCAACCTCCCCATACTAAAGAATTACAAACCTTAAACGCAATTGTGCAAAATCCTGCGCGTATTAATCAATTAAGTACGGGTGAATTAGCGGATGAATTTTATTTATATGGTTTGAAACGCCTGGTTTCTACCAATATGAAGCAAGCAGTCACCTACTGGAATGCTCCCAAAACCAAACGCATACTCAATGAAGCAGAACAACAAGCCTTTTTAACGCATTTAACTTTATATAAGGCTATGCGCAATAGTGAAGACGCCTTAAGCTGGTTTTCTCAAATCAAACCCCAATATTACACGGAAATTTTAGTAGACTGGCAGATTCGGTTCGCATTAAAAAACCGCGACTGGAATCAGGTAAACATTTTAATCAATAATTCCAGTAATAAAGACAGTCCCTGCTGGCAATATTGGTTAGCGCGATCGCTTGAAGAACAGGGTAAAAAAGCTGAAGCCCTTGCTATTTATGAGCCCTTATCCAGAAGCAGGCAGTATTATGGTTTTCTTGCCAGTATCCGGTTGAACAAAACTCCAAGTTTTGAAAATGAAAAACCTACGAGTAATTTAGATACTATTAAAGCCTATAAACCGTTTATTGATCAGGTGAAAAATCTCTACACCAGCAAACAAAGTCTGCAAGCTTCACGCATGTTAAATGATTTTATCTCTGAGTTACCCAAAGATGAAGCAAGTGCTTTGGTCTATTGGGTTGATAGTGAGTTGCAATGGCATGGCAAATCCGTTTATTTAAGCAATAATGATATTTTGAATAACCAATTATCCTTACGTTTTCCTTTAGCTTATCAAGATGCTATCAAACAATACTCAAAACATTATGCCGTACCACCAGAATTTGTATATGCCATCATCCGTCAAGAAAGTGGCTTTCGAGAAGATGTCACATCGTCTGCAGGCGCTCGTGGTTTAATGCAAGTAATGCCACGCACCGCTTCGCTTGTGTCAAAGGCAGATAAAATTCCCTACCAGGATCAAAGACAATTATTTATCTCACAAAAGAACATCAATATTGGCATTGCCTATTTAAAACAATTAGGAAAACGTTTTAGTAATCATCCGGTTCTAATTGCCGCAGCGTATAATGCTGGCCCCAAACAAGTTGTGTATTGGCTTAAAACCCATCCACCCAAAGAAATTGACGTGTGGATAGAAACTTTACCCTGGCAAGAAACGCGCAATTACTTGAAAAACGTGATGGCTTTTTATGTAGTGTATCAATATCGGTTAAATCAAAAACCCAATTTGGAACATTTTTTGGAGCCCTTGTAGGGACTGATGTCTTCTTTATCGTAGGTTGGGCCTTGGCCCATAGCCGTTAGACTAAGGAATTTTTGAATTAAATAATATCTAATTGTGTCGTCACCGCGCAGGCGGGGATCCATTTCTATTAGGGTATTCTACTAATTGATGGATGGGTCCCCGCCTGCGCGGGGACGACATTCTTGAGATATACTCTTAGCCTGACGGCTATGGGCCAAGGCTCAATCTACGACCTATGTTAGGAATAATAATCAAATAAATTCAAAATTATCCCGCAGATCCACCTTCTCTTCTTCTTGAATCGTACCACCTGCACAATCAAACAAAGTTTTTACCAATCTTTGTTCCGATAACTTAGGATCAGTTTTTACGTAATTATGCTGCAACATACTTAAAACCATAATAACCTTTGCTGCTGCATAGTCATCATTCATATGATGTTCTAGCAATTGAACACAAGCTAAAGCACTTTTACCACTGGCCAAACCGTCATCGATGAGAACAACCAGTTTGCCAGCAAGCTCCATTAATTTTGCTTTTGGTAATTCTAAAGCATCCTTATCCCCATAGCCTTTTGCATAAGATGCAATGCAGACATCTTTGTCCGGCATTTTATAGCCACCCTTTTTACGAATAATATAAAAGGGCAATTGTAAGCGGTCTGCAACTTGGGATGCTATTGGGATGCCGCGGACTTCCGGACTTGCAATTACAACATCTCTACTATTAATTTTATGTTTTTCAAGATAATTAGTAATTTTAGTCATAAATTGACGCACCATTAAAGCATTCAAATTGGGATTTTGATGCAAATTCAGCACGTCAAAAAATTTATTACCTTTATAATTATGATACGGCATATATTTCATCGCTTCATCGCGTCGTAAATGCCAACTCACAGTATAACGTTCCGGAGAAACAGGAACATTATCATTATCAGCTTTTGATTTTCGTTCTTCAGGCAAAGTAACTTTTTTAATATTAAAAACTACGGGCTCTAAACAATCAAAAAAATATTCTCTAAAATAATGTGCATGAGCCTGCCCAACACAACGTCTTGCACCTGCTGAATGATATACTCCAGCTTTTTTTAAATTTAAATAAGCATAAGTTCCAGCCGGTAATTCATAACCATCTGCTAGCTGCACTGATTCTTGCAAAATACGCGAACGAATCGGATATAAAAATCCACGCTGCATGCCTTGAGCATACACGCGGTGTCTTTCGTCTTTGTTATGCAAATCTGCTTGTTCTCTAATAGCGGTAGCTAGTGCTTCATAAATCACATTTTCAAGAAAATCCGGTTCGAAAAATAAATCAAAGATATTATCAGCAACTATCTCTTGCAAAGTAGCTTCACTTAAATCCAACACTTTTTCAGTATTCAATTCATGTAAAGCTTTAGAAAAAGTACGCACGAAAGAATCATCTGAAGCCTTGTTAATAAAGCCAAGTATTTTTTGCTTAGCCTGCTGCAAAGAAGTAGCAACCTGTTCGCTGTACCACCAACTGGATAAACCGGTAGGATCCACGCCTTTATAATAATTATCATAAAAACAAAAACGCATTACTGTTAATAATTGTTCTCGTGTTTCGCGATATAAATCAACTGAGACTTTAGGGCCAAATAAATATTCAGACCAAAATGAACAGAAAAAGGTATCAAAAGTACTATCCAAATCAAATGTCTTTTGAGCAAAAAATGTGGGGTACAGATGTTTTTTAATTAATGCTGGTATTTGGGTGCTGTCATTTTTTATAGAGTGTTCGAAAGCCTTGTGAATTAATTTCCAAAAATTAACTTTGTTATCCTGCAAACGATAGGCATCTTGATCATGGACATTCGATGACACAAAATCATAACGAAGACCTGCTGCTAATGAAAAATGTCGGTATACAGTACCCAGACTAGTAGATGCATGTAAAACAGCGCGCACTTCTGCTTCTGTTTCCAAATAAACAATCTTAGTGCCGAAACTGGAAAATGAAAAATTATGCGTCGCATAAGATTTCTGCATGGCATCAATTACTTGATACTCATTTCCGGTTCGCCATAATTGATAATAAAATGGTACAGTAGAAATTGCCTTAACCTTGGGATCAACTGCTTCTTTTATGTCTGATTTATTATAATAACTATTCAAATCAGCACGAATATTCTGAATACTTTGTAAATGCAAATACAAACGTACACTCGTTAAAGAAATTGCCTCATCAGTATCTATAGTTAATACAGTATCAGATAAATCTTTATGAATACTTGTTAAAAGTGGTAGCGTATTTTTTCGATAAAAGTCTAATCTTTTTGCAATTGCTGGCGCATTATCATCGCTACGATCTGTGTGGCGCTCTTGCAAACGTTCACTTAAAGTATTCGCATCTAATTGCAAATGAATCATACCAGCAGGCAAACCCCATTTACTTTTAAATGCCTCATATTGCACTTGTGTCCGAGGATAGCCATCTAATAAAATTATCTTATTTGTGTCTTGGTATTTGTTCAATTCTGTCTGTAAAATTTCTAAAATTACCTCGTCTGGTAACAAACTACCGCTACTAATGAGATCCTGATATTTAATGCTGAGCTCATGCTGAGTATTTTTAGTAATTTCACGCACCAACTCCCCTAAGGATAGATGTTTGATTTGCGGATTTTTAGCCATTAAAGCAGAACCCTGTGTACTTTTACCGCTTCCTGGCGCACCGGCTAATAAAATAATATGCATAATAATTCCTCTTTTATTTAATTCTAAACTAGGGCGTATTTACAATTCATTTTTTCAGGGCCTACGTCCTGAAGATCCCTCAGGCCTACGTCCCGCGGCTTGTCCGCGGGATCCAGAGATTTTGAATAAAGAAAAATCTTGTTGCATAAACCCAGATCAGACTGGATCCCGCGGACAAGCCGCGGGACGTAGAAAATTGAATTGTAAACACGCCCTATCCTACTGCCTGAGATGGATCACTTATGAGCGATCGCGCCTCATACACCAATATAGGCCAGGTAACCGAATTGGGAACAAGATATTCGAAATGAGCGGCAAAAGGTATTTTAATTAACTTAATTCTATCGCCCGCTCTTTTTGAAGCTTTGATATAACTACTTAAATCATCAGGGGTCACTTTATCGTCAGTGCCATAAATCAGAATTTGCTCCATTTTCAAAGGCAACATAGCCGCTGGAGATGTTTGTGGTAATCGTTTAGTGATTTCATCTTCCTTAGGTCCAAGCAAAGCTGAAACAATATCAGTCCCACAAATATCTTGGCTGTGTTTTCTAAACGATTGCAAATCGGGTACGCCACCTAAAGAAATAATGCCACGAAAACTAATAGGATTCGCTTTATATAGAGGACTATTTGTTGGCAAATTATGTCTGCCAGCAAGCCAAAGTGCTAAATGCCCACCAGCAGAATGACCAATAACAATAATCTTATTTAAATCTAAAGAATATTTAGTAGCAATTGTACGCAGATAATCAGCAGCATTCGCTACATCTTCAAAAGTTCCAGGCCAAGCACCCCCTTTATCATCCGTGCCTCGATATTCAATATTCCAGGTTGCAAAACCCAGATCACGCAAAGCATCTGCTAATGCTGCGGTATTATTTAAATCAGCAAACGCATGCGTCCAACAACCACCGTGAATTATCATCGCAACTGGATGAGGACCAGGGGTTTCTGGAAGTCGTAATTGAGCAATTTGTTTTGGATCACTGCCGTAATTAATAGTGTAATTTGCAGGTTTACTATGCAGGGCATTAACATCGGCTGGTGTAAAAAACCAATTTGCAAAGCTTGTTAGATACGGTATAAAAGTTAGTACTATAATAAATATGAATGAAATTTTTTTTTTCATGGCCCTTCCCCTAAAAATGGATCAATGACCCATGCTGTTTTTCTTAAAGCGCATTAAGATCTGATCCGATCGTCGTACCGACTCATGCATTGCCTGGTTTGCATTCAATAAACCCGCAAATAATCCTTCTAATACTTCATCATTAATACTACGAATTTGATTTTGTGGCCCAAGATATTTCAAGGATGCTGCCTGTTGTGCATCGTTCAAATCTTTTTGTGCTAGTTGTAAAATGGGTTGCTTACTCTGGGCTATAATTTCTGAATAAATACCGGTTAAACCAATTGGAATATAACCCGTATGTTCATGCCATTGTTTTTGTATTTTTGCTTGAGCAAGAAATACAAAAAATTCTGCAATTCCTCGATACTGTTCGGGCGTTTGTCCGGAAACCACCCATAAAGCACCGCCACCAGCAACATTTGCATGACGAATGGCGCTCACTTTAGTATCTAAAGGCAGAGCAGCAACCCCAATATGAAACGGTACCAAAGAAGCTAAACTGTTATAAGCACCTGATGATTGACTGAATAAAGGACAAACTCCGCTGGTAAAGAATATAGTTGCTTCGTCAACGCGACCACCGTATCGAAAATAACCTAATTGATGCCAATTTTGTAAGCGTTGAAAATGCCGCTCTAATGCTGGCGTTTCATATGCAACCTTAAAAGGATCCTTGGCAGAAGTAATTGGTAAACCATTAATTGCCATGTAGGACTCAAAAAGCACCCAGCCTGGATAAGCAGTAGTATAAGCACAGGAATATCCTGCTGTTTTAATACGTTTGGCGAGTACTTCCATTTGATCCCAAGTCTTGGGGAAGTTGGAACTGGTATAACCTAGTTTCGCTAACAAATCTGCATTATAAAAAATTACGGGCACTGATAAATTAAAAGGCATAGCCATTAATTTTCCGTCTCTACTATAAAATTGACGCACCGATTGAATAAAATCTTTTTCAGGTAAACGAAGTCTCTGCTCTTGCATCAGCTCCTCTACCGGTTTAATAACCCCAGGAGGCGACAGCATAATAGCAGTGCCAACCTCAAAAATTTGTACTATATTCGGTGCTTTATGCGCGCGAAATGCTGCTGCAAAACTGGTGAGTGTTTCAATGTAATCACCTTTATATACTGGCTCGATCACATACTCATTTTGGCTTTTATTAAATTCATTCGCTAAAGATTTAACTTCCTGACCTAAACTGCCAGCCATAGCATGCCAGAATACTAATCTAATTGGTTGTGCCCAAAGTGCAGATGAGGTAAAGAATATCAGTAGCGCGATAATTATTTTATTCATGCTAATAAATCTGGATAATCACTAAATACCGCATCAACACCCCAGCTAAATAATTTGTTAGCCAAACGCCTGCGATTCACGGTATAAGCTAAAACAATATAAGCCTCATCTTTCACTTCTTTAACTCTATCCGCACTTAAAATTTTTTGATTTAAATGCACCGAATAGCAATCTATTTGTTTTGCTTTTTTCAACCACTGTGCATCCCAGGTATGCAACAATAAACCTAAAGGCATTTCTGGAGCAATGCTGCGACACAAACTTAAAGCCTCAAAATCAAAACTTGAAATCAAAGGTAAGTCTTTGTCATGAGGCCAAAATTGATGCACCTGACTTAATACTGCGACAGTTGTTTTTTCTGTAGCTCCAGGATAGGGCTTAATTTCAATATTTGCTTGCATGTCGGATTGCGCTAACCACTGCAATACTTGTTTAAAACGCGGAATTGCTTCGCCTTTAAATCGTTTAGAAAACCAAGAACCCGCATCCAATCCTGCAAGATAGGCCGCATCTAGCTTGCCTAATTCACCTGTACCATTGGTAGTTCTTTTCACATTATCATCATGAAAGACAAAAGCCTCACCATCGGCACTGCACATCACATCAAATTCGATAGTCTTGCACCCTAAAGATCGCGCTTTTTCAAAAGAAGCTAGGGTATTTTCAGGAGCATAAGCACTCGCCCCTCTGTGACCAATTATTTTGCTGCCTAAGACCAAATTAATTCCCCTGTTTCTGAGATTTTGTTGCACCTTATACCCCGCGCCATATGCTCCCTTCTCCCCTCGTGGGAGAAGGGAGCATATGGCGCGGGGACAATTTACTCTTTATTTCCTATTAGATGCCACTTCAACCAATGCAGTTAACATCAATTCATTACTTACATTTAATGGCGCTGGTGACGCAACCATTGCCATGGTATTTAATTCTTTAGCCTCATAACGTTTTGCTGCTATCACTGGCTCACCTTCAACTATAGCTATCGCACTGACAGTATAATTTTGATTGGTATATACTTTATTTATCCGACCAACTTCATCATTAATATTTTGATATAATTGGCTGCGAACTTTTTCTTTAATTGCTTGCGTTTCTTCAAGGCTGGGTTTAAATTCAACACCGCTTATTTCGTATTTTGCACCTGGCAAACTTACTGACTTTGCGTTTTGATAAATACTGGTCAAAGCCGATTGATCCACACGGGCCTGGGCTTGTACGTACAATTTTTCTAAACCCGAACTATCTTGCGAGCGGCTAAACTCAAGCAAATGCCAATCGCCTTTAGCAATCTTAGCTAATCTATCCATAATATCTGCACGCGCTTTTACTAAATCTGCATTAGATAAAGTGGCATTGATACTAACTGATAATAAAGCAGTTTGGGTGGTTACCCATTGCTTTGCAGAAATTTGAAACATTATTTTATCAAGAACAATTTTAGGAACTACATCTTCAGCAATAGCACTCACGCTAAAAGCCAATAAAGCTAGCAAACTTGCAACCTTTCTCATGCTTTTCCCCTTATATTTTGTATGCAACAAGTGTATATTCATTCATTCTAAAGAACAACAAAATCAATACAGTAAAAGGAGTAGTACAATTATGCTTACCAATGAAGAGGACTTCCTAGACTACGCTATGTCACACGGTTTCGGAGATTTACATTTTAAAGTTGATCCTCACTCTGGTTTAAGAGCTATAATCGCCATTCACAGTACTAAATTAGGACCAGCACTTGGCGGTTGTCGTTTCATCGAATACCCTAACACTGCTGCCGCTATTAAAGATGCTATGCGACTTGCGCGCAGCATGAGTTACAAAGCTGCCGCGGTTAATTTACCCTTAGGTGGTGGCAAGGCGGTAATCATAAAACCAAAAACCCCATTTAATCGCAGCGAATATATGGAACAGTTTGGCCGATTTATTCAAGATTTAAACGGTCGCTACATTACGGCTGTTGATAGCGGAACCTCATTGAGTGATATGGATATAATCGGCGATTACACCAAACACGTTGCCAGTTTATCCGTACATGATGGCGACCCTTCGCCTTCTACCGCAAAAGGCGTTTTAAAAGGTATTCAAGCAGCAGTTGCTTTTAAATTAGGTAAAGATCATTTACAGGGAATACATGTTGCTCTACAAGGTTTGGGACACGTAGGTTATTCGCTTGCAGCCCTTCTTTATAATGCTGGAGCCAGTTTGACTGTTTCTGATATAGATCCTGCCAAAGTAGAATTAGCGGTAAAGAATTTTGGTGCTAAAGCGGTTAGTTCTGACATCATCCATAAAGTTCCTTGCGATGTTTTTGCTCCTTGTGCTTTGGGTGCGGTCATTAATGAACAAAGTATTAATGAACTACAAACTACCATCATAGCCGGTGCTGCTAATAATCAATTAGGTCATGCTACAGATGGTAAAAAGCTGCATGAAAAAGGCATTTTATATGCGGTGGATTATGTGATTAATGCTGCAGGCTTAATTTATGCTGCCAGTAAGTATTTCCATACACCGCAAGAAAAAGTAAACTACCAAATTGATGGAATTTATACTTCATTGTTAGAAATATTTACTATATCTGCCCGGGAGAATATTCCGACCAGTGAAGTTGCAGATAATTTGGCTCAAGATAGATTATCCTAGGATCACTATGAAACACCTAAACCTTACTCCCAATTTATATGATTATCTATTAGATATTTCTTTACGTGAACATCCAGTACTTGAGGCTTTGCGTAAAGATACATCAACCATGGAATTGGCTATGATGCAGGTAGCGCCGGAACAAGCGCAATTTATGCAATTTTTATTACGCATGATTAAGGCAAAAAAAGTATTAGAAGTAGGAACCTTTACTGGTTACAGCAGCTTGGCCATGTCTTTAGCTCTACCGGAAGATGGGCAAGTGATAACTTGCGATATCAATACCAATTGGACTAATAGGGCACATCCTTTTTGGGAGCAAGCCCAACAAGATAAAAAAATTCAATTAAAAATTGGCCCAGCTGTAGCTACTTTGAAAACACTACTTGCAGAAGGTGGAACCCAACAATTTGATTTTATTTTTATTGATGCAGACAAAACGAATTATGTAAACTATTATGAATTAGCACTGCAATTAATTAGGCCTCAGGGAATAATCGCCATTGATAATATATTTTGGGATGGTTTGGTGATTGATCCTACTGAAACCGGCGCTCAGGTCAGAGAAATTCGTAAATTAAATGAGTTAATTAAAAACGATTCTAGAGTCCAGGTAAGTTTACTTCCACTAGCTGATGGACTATTTTTAGTACAACCGATTGCATGAAATTAGGAGAAAAGTAATGGAATTACACAACCCTTGTGGATTAAATGGTTTTGCTTTTTTAGAATTTTCAGGTCCAGACCGAGATCAATTACATGATATGTTTGATCAAATGGGCTTTGTACCAGAAGCAGAGCATAAAACACAAGACATTACTTCTTACCGTCAAGGCAATATTCAATTCATAGTCAATCATGCACAAAATTGTCAAGCTGCAACTCATGCAACTACTCATGGCGCTGGTGCCTGTGCCATGGGCTTTTTAGTTCATGATGCTATTTCAGCCTTTGAACATGCTTTAGCAAACGGCGCAACTGAATTTAATGATTGCGAACATGCCAATCATGGTTTATTAGCAATCCAAGGCATTGGTGGCAGTGTTATTTATTTCGTTGATAAAAACTACCAGCCCTTTGCGCAAAATTGGGGATATCATTCTCCTGTCGATAATTCAGGTGCGGGTTTAATTGAAATCGATCATTTAACCCACAACGTCTTTCGCGGACATATGGATAAATGGGCTAAATTTTATGAATCCATTTTCAACTTCCAAGAAATTCGTTTTTTTAATATTAGAGGTGCAATGACCGGCCTTGTGAGCCGCGCATTAGGCAGCCCCTGTGGCAAAATTAAAATTCCTTTAAATGAATCTAAAGATGATTCATCGCAAATTGAAGAGTTTTTGCATGAGTATCATGGAGAAGGCATACAACATATCGCACTAGCCAGTAGCGATATCTACCACACTGTTGCTGCATTGGAAAAGCGTATGGTACGTTTTCTTGAAGTTCCTGATACTTATTATGAAGCGATTGAACAACGTGTTCCCTGGCATAAAGAACCTTTAGAACAATTAAAAGAATTACAAATATTAATTGATGGCGATCACGATCCAGAGCAAGGCTTATTATTACAAATATTCACAGAAAATATTTTCGGACCAGTATTTTTTGAAATCATACAACGCAAAGATAATGATGGTTTTGGCGAAGGTAATTTTCAGGCTTTATTTGAAGCAATTGAACGGGATCAAATCAAACGCGGCACTTTAAAACAAGCTGAGTAAGGATTATGAAGCTATACGACTACTACCGCTCAACCGCCTGTTACCGCGTACGCATTGCATTGAATATTAAAAATATTGCTTATGAAACAATTCCAGTGCACTTGGTACGCGATGGCGGTGAACAAAAGCTGCCTGCATACCTTGCAATTAATCCCCAGAGTTTGGTACCAAGCTTGGAAGTAGATGGCGCTATTATCACGCAATCACTAGCTATTATTAATTATCTCGAAGAGGCATTCCCAGAAATTCCAATACTGCCTAAAGATCTGATAATGAAAGCCACAATACGGTCTTTAGCCTTATTGATAGCCTGCGATATTCATCCATTAAATAATTTGCGCGTTTTAAATCAATTAAAACAAGAATTCCAAGCGGATGAATCGCAAATAACGCTCTGGTACCATCACTGGTTAAAAGCAGGTTTTGATGCTTTTGAAACGATACTTACTAAACTTGAAAGAAAAGGAAATTTTTGTTTCGGAACCAGTCCGAGTCTTGCAGATATTTGCCTCATCCCCCAAGTCTATAATGCAGAACGTTTTCATTTTGCTATGGATGATTACCCATTAATTAATGCCATCAATCAACAGTGCCTCACGTTGGAGGCATTTAAGAAAGCAAGTCCTGAGTAGTTTGGGTCATTGACCCAACATTGTTAATATTCAGCATGCCCAGGAGTTCTAGGGAATGGAATTACATCTCGAACGTTACTCACGCCCGTCATATAACTAACCAAACGCTCAAAGCCCAAACCAAATCCTGCATGTGGCACGGTGCCATAACGACGTAGATCGCGGTACCACTGGTAATGTTCTTTGCTTAAATTACATTCATCCATGCGTTTATCCAGCTTATCTAAACGCTCCTCACGCTGACTACCACCTATAATTTCGCCGATTCCAGGAGCTAATACATCCATAGCCGCTACCGTGATTTCATCATCATTCAAGCGCATGTAGAAGCTTTTAATTTCTTGTGGATAGTTAATTAAAATTACTGGTTTTTTACAGTGTTCCTCAGCCAAATAACGTTCGTGTTCTGATTGTAAATCCAAGCCCCAGGCTACTGGAAACTCAAATTTATGACCGCAATCTTGTAAGGTTTTAACGGCATCGGTATAAGTCATTATTTCAAAATCTGAATTGGACATAACTTCCAGACGTTGAGTAATGCCAGGAGCAATAAATTCATTAAAAAATGCCATATCATCAGCGCGTTCATCCAACACTGTTTTACACAAATAACGCAGCATTTTTTGGCTTAATTCACAAATATCATGCAAATTAGCGAAGGCAATTTCAGGCTCTACCATCCAAAACTCGGCTAAGTGACGGCTAGTATTGGAGTTTTCGGCACGAAAAGTTGGGCCAAAGGTATAAACTTTAGACATGGCCATGCAATAAGCTTCTGCATTAAGCTGTCCGGAAACGGAGAGAAAGGTTTCTCTGCCAAAAAAATCTTTAGTAAAATCAGGTTGTCCCTGCTGATTTTTAGGAATATTCATTAGATCTAAGGTCGAAATGCGAAACATTTCACCGGCACCCTCACAATCACTCGCGGTGATAATTGGTGTATGAATCCAAAAATAACCTTGTTCGTGAAAAAATCGGTGTATGGCCTGCGCCAAACAATGGCGGATACGGGTTACAGCACTAATGGTATTGGTGCGCACACGTAAATGGGCAACATCTCTTAAAAACTCTAAAGTATGGCGTTTTGCTTGAATTGGATAGGTATCAGGATTTTCCACCCAACCAACAACTTCTATCTTTTCTGCCTGGATTTCAAAAGATTGGCCTTTGCCTTGTGAAGCAACTAATTTTCCACTGGCAATTATTGAACAACCCGCCGTCAGTTTACTAACTTCTGAACTGTAATTGGTCAAAGCATCCGTCGCCACTATTTGAATAGGAGCAAAACAGGAACCATCATGCAATGAAATAAACGATAAACCTGCCTTAGAATCACGGCGTGTTTTTACCCAGCCTCTCACCGTAACTAAAGTATCAACCTTAATACTACCTTCTAGGCATTGTTTTATGGTGAAGATTTCTGTCATTATATACTCCAAAATAAAAATGAGATGATACACTAATTAAAATCTTAGAGGGAACATGATTATGCAAAGAGTTTTATTAGTTTTATTAACTAGCTGCTCTTTTTACAGCTTTGCGGCCGATACCGTTCTAAAATTGTACAGACCTTTTGGCGAAGCAGTGGAACAGGTATCCCCAATGGTAGTAAAAACAATCGCTGGTCAATGTATCTCCCAATCCACATTAATACTCCGTGAAGACGCCTGGCGCTGCCAAGCGGAAGGGAAAATGTATGATCCCTGTTTTGTTAAAACCATAGGCGCTAATACCGATGTTATTTGTCCGCAATCTCCTTGGGTTGGCGACAGCGTACGCATACAAGTGGCAAACCAGATAAATAACGATCACAACACCAGCCTCGACATGTCTACAGCCTATCCTTGGGCAATAGAATTGAGTACTGGTGAAAAATGCCAGGCGATTGAATCAAGCCAATTCGTGGAAGGCATGCCGGTTCGTTATCGTTGCAGCAATAGCAATTATCTGTTTGGTCATCTGCAAAGATGTGAGTCCCAGTGGAGCATGTTGGAAAAAACGCATAATGGCGTGGAAACTGTGGCTTTGAGTAAAGTGTGGTTTTAATATTATCCCGCACTTAATTCAAAAATCCTTCCTTAATTGTTAGTACCCTATCCATTTTTGCTGCAATTTGTGGATCATGGGTCACTATCACTAAGGCCGTACCCATTTGGGTATTTAGATCCAACATCAAATCAAACACTTTGGCAGCTGTAGCCTGATCTAAATTACCGGTTGGTTCATCTGCTAGAACACAATGTGGTTGATGAACCAAAGCTCTAGCAATAGCTACTCGTTGACGCTCTCCGCCTGATAATTGCGAAGGTTTATGTTCTTTTCTCTGACTTAAACCAACCTTATCCAACATGCTAGCTGCTTCGATTCGCGCCTTATCAACTGCAATTCCTGCTAATAATAAAGGCATGGCTACATTTTCCAGGGCTGTAAATTCAGGTAACAAATGATGAAACTGATACACAAAACCTAATTTTTGATTGCGTACCGTACAGCGTTGTTTTTCACTAAGATCCTGCCAATTAACCTGATTGAGGAGCACGTTACCTTGTGTTGGTGTATCTAAACCACCCAGCAAATGCATCAAGGTACTTTTACCTGAGCCTGAAGGTCCAATAATCGCAACTCTGTCGCCTTTAACAATAGACAAAGACACATTTTTCAATACTTCCACTTTGGCAGTACCATCATCATAAGTTTTAGATAATTGTTGGCACTGGATAATTTCATTACTCATAATGCAGCGCCTCAGCAATAATAGTTTTAGATGCACGCCAAGCAGGATAGATAGTCGCGATAAAACTCATTAATAAAGCGGCAATACAAATTTGCACTAAATCACTGAGCATAATTTTTGAAGGTAAATAATCGACAAAATAAATACTGGAAGATAAAACTTTAACATGGAATAAAGCCTGTAAACCATTCACTATAGCAGTGGCATTATGCGCCAGGATCAAACCGCCAACTAAACCCAAAGCAGTACCGACAATGCCGACCATCATTCCTTGTACGATAAAAATCCATAAAATGGTCGAGGGTGTTGCACCTATAGTACGCAAAATAGCAATTTCAGCTTGTTTGTCATTTACAACCATTACTAATGAAGAAACTAAATTAAATGCAGCTACCGCAATGATTAACAGCAAAATCATAAACATCATGGTTTTTTCCATTTTAACCGCATGGAAAAACGGGCCAAACTGATCAGTCCAATTCCCAACCTGATAGTTATCACCCAGTTTTGCAGAGATTTGCTTGGATAATTGCGGCGCGGCATAGACCTCAGCAATTTTCATTTTAATGCCGGTAACATCC
>JBAZRP010000071.1:0-15442 GCA_041662885.1 Legionella sp. | reverse complement strand
ATTTAACGCCAGTGTTCGAATGCCGCTTTAACAGATTCAAGTTTATCAATTGCTTTATTCATAAAGATCGCCTCTTGACGCCGTGCTTGCAGTTTTGATTGTGTCACTGGTGTTTCGTCTGGTCTTGAAAACAACACTTGAGTATTTTATCACTAAATAGGTGGTTGTTTTTGTAATTACCTAGGTATAGGATGGGTATTAATTTTTAATTAGGGATAATCTTATGATTTCAAAAAACAATCACTATGGTCATTGGATTCTCCTGTTTTTAAGTCTTAATTGCTTGGGATTAAGTACTCAGACTGTACTTGCAGGTGGCATGGGTGAAGGTATTGCAAATTATCAAGCTGTCCTAACGCTTACAGCAGGTGCTGATTTTGTTCAAACTGCGCCAGAGCAATTTGTAGTTTTGTATCCTCCTTTTGAAAATTTCTATACGGTTTCTAGTAGTAATCCATCTGCATTTGATGGTGGGATCTTTCTTGGAATTGAGAAAAAGTTCCTTGATCGTTTTTGGGCTCAATTTGGCGTTGCAGCCTATTTTGCTACCGACCTTAATGTTTCTGGTGATGTATGGCAGTTTGGATTACCACGATTTGATAATCTGAATTACAGCTATGATGTTCAAACTTCGCGTTATATGTTTGGTGGCAAATTACTTACAGGTTTTGCTCCATATGAAGCGGTTCATCCTTATTTTTCCTGGGAAATTGGTGCGGCTGTGAATAGAGCTGCCAATTATCTTGAAACTTCATTTACTCCAGGCGTGCCTCCTATGCCACCATTTACCAGTAATACTCAAACATCTTTTGCTTGGGGGGTGGGCTTAGGTATTGATTATAGTTTAACTCAAAATGTTCGTTTAGGCTGTGGCTATCAATATGCTAATTTGGGTTCAGCAGCTTTGGGCGCTACGCCGGTTGCAGTTACCAGCAACACGATTAATTGGTCTAATCTTAATGCGAATCAATTACGATTTCAGGTATCGGTACTTTATTGAAGGGAATGAGTTTAAGTTACATTTTTGTAGCTATACCGAAATATAGGGTCTGTTGACAATTCATCTTTTCAAGCTCGACGTCCCGCGGCTTGTCCGCGGGACGTCGGGAACTAAATTGTCAACAGACCCTAAGTACGGAACTATGAATTCTTCTGTAGTTTTAATTGGAGAAAAGTAGCAAATTCTGATAGTATATGTAATAAATTCCTGGTGACTTTCATGAAGCCTTTATCTCGAGACATTGTAGTAACTCTTAGTTGTAAAATAGTGTTATTGATACTTCTATGGTGGGTTTGTGTTCGAGGAATGCATCCCCAGCTTCTTAGTGGCCAAGAGTGGATGCTGGGAAAACAACTACCAAAAGCATCACAATCCAATAATAACGTGAGGTGATTTTATGATTCCTGCCAGTGAAGTAGTCGATCTATCCAGACTACAGTTTGCCTTAACTGCTTTGTACCATTTTTTATTTGTACCTTTAACTTTAGGGTTATCGGTGATGCTTGCCATTATGGAAACGGTTTATGTTATGACTGGCAAAGATATCTGGCGCAAGATGGTTAAGTATTGGGGCGTATTATTTGGTATTAATTTCGTGCTTGGGGTGGCGACCGGCTTAACTATGGAATTTGAGTTTGGTACCAATTGGGCCTATTACTCCCATTATGTTGGGGATGTTTTTGGAGCGCCATTGGCTATAGAAGGCATGATGGCCTTTTTTCTTGAAGCGACTTTTGTCGGTATATTTTTCTTTGGCTGGGATAAGCTTTCCAAACTAAAACACATGCTGTGTACCTGGTTATTGGCCTTGGGAACTAATTTATCTGCACTTTGGATATTGATTGCCAATGGTTGGATGCAAAATCCTGTTGGTGCTTTCTTCGATTATAAAACGATGCGCATGGAGGTGAGCAGTTTTTATGATTTGATATTTAATCCAGTTGCTCAAGCAAAGTTTGTGCATACTATTAGTGCTGGTTATGTTACTGGTTCTATGTTTGTTTTATCGGTAAGTGCCTATTTTTTCTTGCGTGGTCGTAATTTGGCTTTTGCTAAAAGGTCGATGACAGTGGCCGTATCTTTTGGTTTAGCTTCTGCTTTATCCGTAGTCGTTTTAGGTGATGAAAGTGGCTACGTCGCCAATGCCAACCAAAAAATGAAATTGGCAGTAATGGAAGGTATCTGGCATACAGAAAAGGCGCCGGCTGATTTAGCTTTGTTTGGTATTCCCGATGAGGATAAGCATGAGACGGAATATGCAGTGGAAATACCCTATGTTTTAGGAATAATTGCTACTCGGTCTTTTAATACTCCTGTGGAAGGGATAATGGACTTAATCGAAGACGGAAAGCTAAAAATCAGAGAGGGTATGATAGCCTATGGTGCCTTAAGAACTTTACAACAAGAACCGCAAAATGAAGCTGCAAAAGCTTTATTTGAGAAACATAGTTCGGTATTAGGTTATGGTTTGTTATTAAAAAAATATACTGAAAAAGTAACTGATGCAACTGAGGCTCAAATTGATAAGGCTGCTCATGATTTAAAACCAAAAGTAATGCCTATGTTCGTCTCCTTCCATCTTATGGTTGCTTGCGGTTTTTATTTTATTTTATTGTTTGGTTTAGGATTTTACCTATCTGTGCGCCATAAATTGCATACTACCCGCTGGTACCATCGCTTGGCATTTTATTCCTTACCCTTGCCATGGGTTGCGGCAGAACTTGGTTGGGTAGTGGCGGAATACGGTCGCCAGCCGTGGGTGGTGCAAGGTATCTTACCAACCTTTATGGGTGTTTCATCGGTGTCTTCTGGACAGGTAATGACTTCTCTCGCCGGGTTTGTAATTTTTTACAGTACTTTGGCCGTGGTTGAAGTGTTTTTAATGGTTAAATACATTCGTTTGGGTCCTGATGGATTGGAATATTAATAGAGGAGCTCTAATATGTTTTTTGATTACGAAACTTTAAGAGTGATTTGGTGGGTATTGATAGGCGTCCTGTTAATAGGCTTTGCTATTATGGACGGTTTTGATTTGGGTGTGGCAATGTGTTTGCCGTGGATGACCAGAACTGATTCGGAACGTAGAATCTTGATTAATACTATTGGCCCAACTTGGGAGGGGAATCAAGTCTGGTTTATTTTAGGCGGGGGAGCTTTGTTTGCTGCTTGGCCTATGCTCTATGCCGTGTCCTTTTCTGGTTTTTATTTGGCGATGTTATTAGTGTTGCTCGCTTTGATTTTACGACCAGTTGGTTTTAAATACCGTTCTAAATTAAGCAATTCTACTTGGCGTGCGGTTTGGGATTGGGCTTTATTTATCGGTGGTTTTGTTCCGGCACTGATTTTTGGTGTTGCCGTTGGCAATGTCATTCAAGGAGTCCCTTATTATATCGATGATAGCTTAAGAGTATTTTATACCGGTACTTTTTGGGGATTACTAAATCCCTTTGCTTTGAGTAGCGGAATATTATCGGTACTCATGTTGGTCATGCATGGCGCATTTTTTATTCAGGTTAAAACCGAAGGTTTATTGCAACAAAGAGCCCGAAAAACAGCACGTGTTTGCGCCTTATTGGTGATAGTATTATTTGTTGCCTGTGGCTTTTGGACTTTCTATAAGATAGACGGTTATATGATAACAAGTTATGTGCCTCATGATGGACCTTCTAATCCTTTGTATAAAAATGTGATGCTACATGCTGGAGCTTGGTTTGATAATTATAGAAATTATCCCTTATTGACTTTAGTGCCAATACTAAGCTTAGTTGCTGCAGCTCTGGCGTTTATATTCGCTCGTTTTGCGAAAACTGCCTTTGTATTAAGTGCCTTAAGTGTGGGTACTTTGATTGCAACGGTTGGGGTAAGTATGTTTCCTTTTATATTGCCCTCATCCAGTACGCCTAATGTAAGTCTGCTTGTTTGGGATAGTTCTTCAAGTCAACTTACTTTATTTATTATGCTGATTTTCACTGTTATCTTATTACCAATAGTTTTAGCTTATACCGCTTGGGTTTATCGGGTATTGCGCGGTAAGGTTACAGTAGAATCAATTTCCAGTAACGATTCTTCTTATTAAGGAGCATTTATGTGGTATTTTTCGTGGATTTTAGGAACGGGTTTAGCCTGTACTTTTGCGATAATGAATGCTGTGTGGTTGGAATTGCGTGAGGAAGGTACTATTACTGACTAGGGTGTATTGACCAGACCTATGTCCCGTGGACAAGCCACGGGAGGTAGGGATGTGTTAACGGCCTTTAGTGCAGCCGTATTGTTTTTGATAGGCTTCTAGTTTGCTAACAAATTCATTTTGATTCGTTTCTTTTAAGTATTCGATTAAATCAAATAAGGTTATGATCGAATACACCTCAATTCCTTCTTCGCGTATTTCTGTTAAGGTGGATTTTTCACTTAAACCGCGTTCGCAGCGGTCTAGAGCAATGATAACCCCTTTGAGAGTTGCACCATGTGCTTTGATGAGCGCCTGTGATTCTCTGAATGCAGTTCCTGCGGTGATGACGTCATCGATAATTATTGTAGAGCCGTGCAAGGGCGCGCCAATTAGTTGGCCGCCTTCGCCATGATCTTTGACTTCTTTACGATTAAAAGTAACCGTGGTGGCAACACCTAATTCAGCTAAGGCAACTGCTGTGGTAGTTGCTAGTGGTAAGCCTTTGTAGGCTGGCCCAAATAAATGGTCGCATTTAATTTTATTGTCTACAAAAGTTTGCGCATAAAATTGGCCTAATTCCTTTAGAGCAGTTCCAGTGTAAAATAATCCAGCATTAAAAAAATAAGGGCTGATTCTACCTGACTTCAAAGTGAATTCACCAAACTTCAAAACCTGATTATCAAGAGCTAATTTTATAAAAGCTGATTTGGTATGTTCCACTTTGTATCCCCTAAAAATTTAATTAATGAAAACAAATACATTTATGCAAAAAAGTCTTAACAATAAATAAAAAACTGATATGCTAATAAAAGGTGTACGATAAAACGTACCCTAAAATCGTTCATTATAGCTTATTTTATTAAATATGATAGAGAAGTAGACAGTTTAAGGACAAAGGGGATTGCTAATGTCGCAAAGAGAGATAGGCCAGGTTAAATGGTTTAATGAGAAGAAGGGATTTGGATTTATCGTTAATGAAAATGGCGATGATATTTTTGTACACTACAAAGATATTCAAGGTGTAGGATTTAAAACCCTTCATGAAAATGATTCAGTTACTTATGTGCTAGATAAAGGTCCAAAAGGCTTTAAAGCCCAGGAAGTTGTCATAGCAAATCAAGCTAGCGAATAATTGCAGACATCGGAGCCGGATTTTTTTTCCGGCTGGTGAATTAAAAGGTACTGATTTATGGCTTTAGGGCTGACTCAGCTTTTAAGTGATAGAAGGTTCTTGCCACTTTTTTTTACCCAATTTTTTGGCGCGTTTAATGATAATGCGTTCAAATTGTCGATGTTAACCTTGATCAGTTACCGGTTAAGTCATACTCAAGCTCAATCTGGTTATTATCAGGCATTGGCTGGTGCCTTATTTATTCTGCCTTTTTTCCTACTTTCAGCGACCTCTGGACAACTAGTTGATAAATACGACAAGGCTTTTTTAGCTCGTTTGGTAAAGGTCTTTGAGTTGCTCTTAATGATAGTGGGTAGTTGCGCCCTGTATTTTCAATCCTTACCTTTATTACTGCTCATTTTAACGGGCATGGGTATTCATTCTACTTTTTTCGGCCCAATCAAATACGCGATTTTACCTGATCTTTTAGCTAAAGAAGATTTACTCGCAGCCACAGGCTTAGTCGAAGCCAGTACTTTTATTGGAATTTTACTCGGTACTACCTTAGGAACTTTATCGATTGGGACAGCAGCATCTACTCCTTATGCTGCAATGTTTATGGTTTTGACCGCTGCCTTTTTGGGATTGGTTGCTAGTTTATTTATTCCCAGCGTCGCTTCAGGATGTAGTAGCTTGCGAGTGAATTTTAATATTTTTAGCGCTACTTTTTTGATGTTACGTCAAGCAAGTAAAGTACCTGGTATTTTGTTAGTGATATTAAGCCTGTCTTGGTTTTGGTTATTAGGCACAGTGATAGTGACAAAATTACCGGATTATACCCATTTTGTTTTGGGGGCGAATCCAAATGTGTTTGCTTTGTTTCTCGCTTTATTTTCAATTGGTATCGCTTTGGGATCTATAACGATTAAATTTATTTTGCGTGGTCAAAATCGTTTAACGATGGTGCCCTATGCAATGTTTGGTTGTACTGTATTCACCGCGGATCTTTATTGGGCCTCACCCAATGTTTCGCTTGCCAGTAGTTTACAAGGTATCACTGAATTATTAAGTGGTTTTAACGGTTGGCGTCTTGCACTGGATTTTTTTTGTTTGGCTATTTGTGCCGGCTTGTATACCGTCCCTTTATATACTTTTTTACAAGTTGCCAGTCAAAGTGAGAATAGGGCGCGAATTATAGCTGCTAATAATATTTATAATGCATTTTTTATGGTGCTTGGAACTTTGTGGTTGATGGCGTTAGTTTATTGGAATTTCAGTATTCCTCAGGTTTTTTTGTTATTGGCTTTGGTTAATGGGATGGTGGCGATTTATTTGAAGGTGTTTGGTCGCCTTTGAAAGCGTTGGGGAGCTTTGATTATGACGCTCCCTAACGGTTGTTACTTTGGATGTACTAAATCCAGTCTCTAGCCGGTAAAAAATCCGTATAAAGTTTTGCTTCTTCGCTACCTGGTTCTGGTTGCCAATTATATTCCCAACAAACCTCCGGTGGTAAAGACATCAGTATCGATTCTGTTCGGCCACCGGTTTGCAAGCCAAATACTGTGCCTCTATCGTAAATCAAATTAAATTCGACATAACGACCACGACGGTATTTTTGAAAATCCTTTTCCTTTTTGCCAAAATTTATATCTTTACGTTTTTCAACTATCGGTGTGTAGGCTTCAATAAAATGATCACCGACACTTTGCATGAAACCAAAGCTGTGTTCGAAACTGGTTTCATTAAAATCATCAAAAAATAAACCACCAATTCCGCGTGCTTCATTACGGTGTTTCAGATAGAAATAATCATCACACCAGCGTTTCAATTTAGGATAAAGACTGTCACCAAAAGCGTGGCAAGCATTTTTTGCCGTTTGATGCCAATGCCGGCAATCTTCTTCAAAACCATAATAAGGTGTTAAATCAAAGCCGCCGCCAAACCACCAAACAGGAGCTGCGTTTTCTTTTTCCGCGATAAAAAAGCGGACATTGGCATGAGTTGTAGGGACAAAAGGATTTTGTGGATGAATTACTAAAGAAACACCCAGGGCGGAGAATTTTCTACCGGCCAATTCTGTCCTTTGGGCAGTAGCTGCCGGTGGCAATTCTTCACCGGATACATGGGAAAAATTAACTCCAGCTTTTTCAAAATGCAAACCATTAGTCATAATTCGAGATATGCCACCGCCGCCAGCTGGACGTTGCCAGGAATCTTCCTTAAATTTAGCCTTTGTGTCTAAACTTTCTAATCTTTGGCAGATAGTATTCTGTAATTGCAGTAAATAGGTACGAACTTGTTCTATGGCATTATTTGGAAGTGCGGGACATTGATTCATAATTTAATACTCAAATGGCTTATTTTCTCATTTTTTCAAAAGTGGCACAATGCTTGCTTGTTATTTGTATTGCTTTTAGAGGAGTAGACCAAAAATGAGCGAATTTTTATCTCAATTAGCACAGTTCAATCAAGCTGACGGTCAAACCAACTCTTATAATACGCTACAAGAATTAGTTTCTTCCTTACAATCAAATCAAGCATTACAAGCTTCTGCTCTAGTTGGACGCAGAGTTTTGGTGCTCTCAAATAGTTTTACTTTGAATGCTAAGTCTAATGTGTCAATTGCCATTGATATTCCTCAAGGCTTTAATTATCTCAATGCCTTTGTCTATACCGAATCAGGTGAGTTAGTAAAAACTATTTACCACCAACATCCCGTAAGTGGCTTGGTGCAATTTATCTGGGATGGTTGCGACGAAGAACGCGTGCGAATGCCTGCAGCAAGATATAAAGTTGAAGTTTGCGGTATGAAAAATGGAGAAAAAGTCTTTTTAAAAACTATGATTTTAGCTAATGTGAATAGCGTAAGTTTAGGCGAACGGTTGAAGTTAAATGTTTCTGGAGTAGGGCCTGTTTTGCTAGAACAGGTACGGCAAATTACGGTGTAATATTCTGGTGTAATTTTCCAAGATAGTGTACTCTACCCGCCATGATGCAAAATGGAATCAATCATGGACCTACAAAGTATTAGCCTTTTATTACAATCAATCGTGAGCAGTGAATATCTGAGTAAGCCTAGTTCTGCGGTTTCAAAGCCTTTGTCAGCTAAAGAGCACTGCAAATTTCAAGATTTAGTGTACGATTACAAGCATAATTTTATTCAATCCCTCTGGCCTATAGCGCAGCAAGTTGCTAGTACAATTGGTTTAGATCCCAAGATATTAATCGCTCAAGCAGCTTTAGAAACAGGCTGGGGAAAATTTGTTGTTTCGGATAGTGAGGGTAGTAGTAATAATTTATTTAATATTAAATCCAGTTCTGCTCATTCTGTTTTAGTAACTACAACAGAATATGAGGTCGGAGAGTCTTATAAAACCAAAGCGTCGTTTAAAAAATATGAGTCAATTGAACAAAGCTTTACCGATTATATTAATTTAATTGTCACTAACCACTGTTATCAGGCTGCTTTAGCCCATTCTTCCGATCCAGAACTGTACGTACAAGAATTACAAAAAGCAGGATATGCCACTGATCCAGATTATGCTGAGAAGATATTGGCCATTTACCATTCAATTTGATTTAAATTGCTATGGAATTTATAAATCTGTTTAATTTCTGTAGGCTACAATATGGACGACAAGATTGATTTTTGTTACCCTTGCGTTTCATTTACTAAGAGCATGCGCTGATGGCAGCATCCACATGAAACGATAAGCGTATCTTATATTTTTAATTTACAGGTGATTTATGCAGTTAGATTATTTTTTGACGGTCAAATATGATGACGAGGAAGTAGTGACCCGTGGACTTTTTTTAACCTTAAGTGAAATAACACCAGATAAGGTTGAAGCAACAATTACTGCATTATCAAATTTCAGATTAAAAACCCGTCTAATGCTTGAACTATACGAGGCAGAGCTCTTTCAAGTTCGCTGTGTTTTCGAAGCTTTGAATAAAAATAGTGCCTTTGAATCTATTGGTATTTCATACAGGTCGAGCATTGTTGTTACAGGAAATTTCGTCCAAGATAGCGTTCCTATTCCGCTTGAACTTGCTACAAGTATTGCTGCAGAGTTTAAAAAAAATACGTTTATCAAAAATGTCGAAGTATTTGCACCGAGTTTTCAGGATGAAATAATCGCAGATACTTTTTTCTCATTTTTAGCCAGTAATAGGATAAGCTATATTCAATTGATGGATTGTTCGGATGTAAATGCCTATAAATCGCTTATTAAGGCAGTCAAACTCTGTCAAAGTCCCATCAAATTGGAGTTTATTAAAGATGATAGTGCCCCTCCCATAACGCTTTCGCTTGATATTCTAAAATGTTTTGCAATAAATAATGGATTTAATGCAACGCTTGAGTCTTTAAAATTTGTTGGAATTGATTTTGAAAATACAGATTTTATTGCATTACTGAAATTTCTTAGAAAATATGGAAACCTTATAGAGCTATCGGTTGTAAATGCTGGATTAAGAGCTGTTATGGTTCCAGAATTAGTTTCATTAATTGAATTCAATAGTAATCTTGCAGTAATTGATATTAATTGTAATGGTATAGGAAATACCGGCTTAAGGTTATTAGGTGATGCCTTAAAAACCAACCAAACTATTCGGTCTATAAATTTAATTGCAACAGGTCATCCTAATTCGCAGGATCCTGAAGATGAAATAGTAATAGGGTGGGAATATTTGACGCAATGCTTGGAAAGCAATACCACGCTTACAGAAATAATTGTAGGCAATGATGACGAAGGCGTAGAAGATTTCGATTGTTACTCAACAATTAAAGTTATTCTGATGAGAAATCAGGTTAAAAATACAGCTACAAGCATAGATGAAAATATGAGCGATAAGTTGAATACTCTCGAACATCTGAATTTGAAGAATACGCCTATTGGTGGAAGCTGGGGAATGCTTGCTAAAATGTTGGGTAAAATGCCCGCATTGAAAACATTGTCCTTAAGTAATAACAATATTCATGATAATCCTACGGTGCATCTGAAAAATCCTGATCTGGAAGGTGTTATTTATAAATTATTTCCTGAGATGAATATGGAGGATACGGTAACTACGGAGCAAAATCCCAATAAAATTTTGAAGTTAAATTAGGGCGGATTGCCTAGTTTTAGCTGAGAAGATATTAGCTATTTACCATTCAATTTGATTTTAATTGCTGTAGAATTTATAAATCCGTTCAATTTTTATGGTCTACAATATGGACGACAAGATTGATTTTTGCTACTCTCGCGTTTCATTTACTAAGTGCATGCGCTGATGGCAGCATTCACATGAAACGATAAGCGTATCTTGTATTTTTAATTTATAGGTGATTTATGCAGTTAGATGATTTTTTGACGGGCAAATATGATGCCGAGGCAGTAGTGCCCCGTGGACTTTTTTTAACCTTAAGTGAAATAACACCAGATAAGGTTGAAGCAACAATTACTGCATTATCAAATTTCAGATTAAAAACCCGTCTAATACTTGAACTATACGAGGTAGAGCCCTTTCAACTTCACCGTGTTTTCGAAGCTTTGAATAAAAATAGTGTCTTTGACTCTGTTGGAATTTCATTCATGTCGAGCACAAGTGTTACAGAGCCTCTCAACCAAGATAGCGTTCCTATTCCGCTTGAACTTGCTACAAGTATTGCTGCAGAGTTTAAAAAAAATACGTTTATCAAAAATGTCGAAGTATTTGCACCGATTTTTCATGATGAAATAATCGCAGATACTTTTTTCTCATTTTTAGCCAGTAATAGGATAAGCTGTATTCAATTGATGGATTGTTCGGATCTAAAGGCCTATAAATCGCTTATTAAGGCAGTCAAACTCTGTCAAAGTCCCATCAAATTGGAGTTTATTAACGATGATAGTAGTCCTCTCATCGAGCTTTCGCTTGATATTATAGAATGTTTTGCAATAAATGATGGATTTAATGCAACGCTTGAGTCTTTAAAATTTGATGGAATTGATTTTAAAAATACAGATTTTATTGCATTACTGAAATTTCTTGGAAAATATAGAAACCTTATAGAGCTATCGGTTGTATATGCTAGATTATCAGAGGATATGGTTCCAACATTAGTTTCATTAATTAAATCCAATAGTAATCTTGCAGTAATTGATATTAATAGTAATGGCATAGGAAATACCGGCTTAAGGTTATTAGGTGATGCCTTAAAAACCAACCAAACTATTCGGTCTATAAATTTAATTGCAACTGGTCATCCTCATTCGACGGATCCTGAAGATGAAATAGTAATAGGGTGGGAATATTTGACGCAATGCTTGGAAAGCAACACCACGCTAACAAAAATAATTGTAGGAACGGATGACGAAGGCGTAGAAGATTTCGATTGTTACTCAACAATTAAAGATATTCTGATGAGAAACCAGGTTAAAAATACAGCTACAAGCATAGATGAAAATATGAGCGATAAGTTGAATACTCTCGAACATCTGGATTTGAAGAATACGCCTATTGGTGGAAGCTGGGGAATGCTTGCTAAAATGTTGCGTAAAATGCCCGCATTGAAAACAGTGTCCTTAAGTAATAACAATATTCATGATAATCCTACGCTGCCTCCGAAAAATCCTGATCTGGAAGGTGTTATTTATAAATTATTTCCTGAGATGAATATGGAGGATACGGTAACTACGGAGCATAACCCCAATAAAATTTTGAAGTTAAATTAGGGCTGATTGCCTAGTTTCCATGCGGTACGTCATCCTGAGCAAAGCGAAGGATCTTCTTTTCGGTTAGCACTGATGTGGCTGAAAGAAGATCCTTCGCTTTGCTCAGGATGACGTGCAGTAAGCGTAGCCTGGGTTGATAAGCCTAGTTTTCATCCGGTACGTCATCCTGAGTTTCCATCCGGTACGTCATCCTGAGCAAAGCGAAGGATCTTCTTTTCGGTTAGCACTGATGTGGCTTGAGAGAAGATCCTTCGCTTTGCTCAGGATGACGTGAAGTAAGCGTAGCCTGGGTTGATAAGCCTGAGGGACCCACACCTTTTTGAACCCAATCGAAGCTCCCTTCTCCCGCTTGGCGGGAGAAGGTGCCCCGAAGGGGCGGATGAGGGTGGTGATGGTACTGAAATTTTTTTGTCAATGCCACTTTGCTAAGCCCTCATCCGCCCTACGGGCACCTTCTCCCCGAGGGGAGAAGGGAGCTTCGATTGGGTTCAAAAAGGTGGGGATACCTCAGGTCATTAACCCAACCTACGGTTTAAGGCCAGAAAGTTGCCTGTACGGTCGTATTCGCTAATTCTTGTTGCAATTTTACCAGAAAAGATCTTGGTTCTGGTTTGTAGCTAAAGAAATGCATTTTTTTTCTGTCAAGATCTTCCTGTGAGTCATATTCTTTATAGCCTTTTTGTAAAATACGCACCATTTTTTCTTGTTCTGCTCTGGTTGCTTGATGTTCGCTTAAGACAGCAATGACTGTTTTTCCTTCACCCGCTGCTAGCAATGTAGTAAAAGCTTCAATCATTGATTCATTTGCAAGAAATGCAGTCAAACGATTTTTAGGATCTAACTGACGCAAATCAAGTTCAAGTTGCTTTTCCAGGCTTAGTTGTTCTTGCGCCACTTCGAGCCAGGATTTAGATTCAAATGCCTGACGTTTTTCTACATCCAGTATTTCTAATAGATCATCAATATCATCTGCCAATTCGAGTGTTTTATCCACACCGGGTAGGGAGAAAATTTTATACCAATCTTTGACTTTTGTTATATTTAATGCATATATTAGAGTTTCTGTGTTTGGAAAATCATCGCTATGAGTAAAGATTGTCTCGGGCGCTTTAGTAGCACCAGTATCATCTGTGAATGCTGCACAAGCATGATCAAGTAAGTATAAACCAGCGAATTGTTCAGACATTTTATTTAGTTCAAACGCTGCATCCCACATCTCATCGCTAACATCTGCAAAGCATGGCATTTTACTAATGAGTTCGTATTGGCAATGTTCACCATCGAAACGGGTTAACAGTTTAGCTAATTTAAATGCACTCCAGTGGATTTTTTTAATTTTTTCTTGCAGTTTTTTATCTGATAAAATTGCTTCAATATCTTTTGAATTATTTAAACAAATGTAGTCATATAGTTCGGTGAATGGATTCATTGAAGTCATAAAAAATTGGAATTGGCTTTCGATAGCGTATTCTATGACAGGTAAAGCGGCATCATTATCTAAGTCTGCGATAAACGTGTTAAAATTTTTATTTTTTAGAACAAATTGAATACCCTGAAAAATAGGTTCTACAGCCTGGATAAAACTTGCAAAAAATTCTGTTTCCCCCTGATTATTTGCTAATATCGTAAGGAATCTAGCGAGCTCAAAAGACTGTGAACTGAGCGCTGTATAATACATAAATAAATCAGAGTCAAAGAATATAGAAACTCTTTCATCTTCTGGTATCGTTCCAATTATCTCATATATAAATGAAACACTGGTTGCAATTGGCAATCGTGATAAGGCAGTACCAAGCCGCTTGGCATTTAAAAAATTAGCTTGTTTGCAGGTTTCAATTAGGTTTGTATAGTCGGTATATAAAAGATGGCTAAGTATGGTTCGTTCTTCGTCATCAATTAGTGGATCATCGATACTTTCTTTAGTCCATTGCATTAGAAATTGTCTTTGTTCACTAAGAATTTGAAGTATTTGTTCCGGCATTTTTTGAGGTGGTTCGCTCGGAATCTCTTTTTCGATTTTGTATAAAGTATTTAGTTCAATAATATCTGCAGGATAGATTTCAGCAGTGCTGTCATTATCAAAGCGTATTTCTTCCCAAATCAAACGTGATTTTTTAGTTGCAAAATCTTCAACTATTTCCGCACGTAGCCAGGTGTTATTTACTAATTTTAGATAATAAAATAAGCCGTTATCAGCAAATACACCTTCAATTCTGTCTAATGGATCATCCGTTGTAGCAGGGTCAGTAATTTCATGTTCAATACCCACTATTTTCCAGCTAGCAGTGGCTGATGATGTATCTTTTTCTATTCTATGGCCTTGTATCTTTAATGGTCTCATAACTATCTCTCCTTGAAAACGCCATCCTAGCAGATGGACGGATTATTAGGCAATAGCTCCTTTAAGCTTTCATTTGGAAAGCTTTATAGGATATGATATCGCTAAATTTTAACCAGCTTTAAGGTGAAGCGATGTATGATTATGAATCTGGCTTAACTAGTGCGCAAATTGTATCAATTACTGATAAAGTCCTGGCACCACCTAATTATAAAGGTGAAACCAGTTTTAGTATGCCTGACCAGATAGTCAACTTTTGTATTAATCAGTATGGCTTAGCAAATGATGCTGTTCAAGTACTGGATCCTATGTGTGGTTTGGGGACCATTCCGCGGGTTATTAATAGCCAGGGTGGACATTGTATCGGCATTGAGATTGATGAGTCGCGTTTTAATGCTGCTCTAAGTGTGTCTCATCCAGAACGTATTCAGCAAGGTGATTTTCTACAAGTTGAATTGCCGGAAGGTAGTTTTGATTGCATATTTACCAGCATTCCTTTTGATTGGTTTAAAGATAATTCCATTCATGTGAATTCAGAGTATGCAAAAAAAATTAAAAGTTTACTAACTGATGAGGGTTTTGTCCTATTAGATAGCGTGCCTTTGGTGGAGCGCAGTGGCTTGCAATGGCCCGTTGGTTTAAGACAATGTGCATATCTTGAAAAAAACGGGTTTTCATTGGTAGAGATTATTAAATTTCATAATGATAGTGAGGGCGAGTCTATTATTATGAAATTTATACCTAATTAAAGCCTAATCAAAGCGCCTCGAACAAAGGCGCCATTACTTTTAATAAATGATTCTAAAAAAGTATGGCAAGGATAGGGAATGAGTTGCCTTGTGGTACTTACATTTAAAAAACGCGTAACAAAATCCAAACGGTTTACTTGCTTTAGTCTTTGTTCCAGGTAGGCAATAAACTTCTTAGGTGTAGTATTGTAATCAACGTCGTAATTGGCTTTAATCTGCGCGACACCGAGCCATCGGGCATAACTAATAATTGCCTCAAGAATTAAATCGGATTTTTTCTTGCCTGCAATAATTCGTTCTGTGCCATCCACCCAATCTAATAAGAGTAGTTCTTTATTTTGCGCATCTTTAATTAAACACAGATGAATGCGCCC
>JBAZRP010000070.1:0-15620 GCA_041662885.1 Legionella sp. | reverse complement strand
ATTTCGTACTGTATGAAGTTCATCAGCAAGCTTGGATTGATGCGCGTAATTTTTGATTTCCAGTTGTGTATCAGTGGTTTTATCCAGTACTTCGAAACAGGCTTGTGCTGCTAGCATACCCGATTGCATTGCAGTATGTATGCCTTTTATTTTTGGAACATTTAAAAACCCTGCAGCATCGCCGATTAAAGCGCCTCCAGGAAAACTTAATTTTGGCAGGGATTGCCAGCCACCTTCGTTGATGGCTCTGGCACCGTAGCACAATCGTTCGCCACCTTGTAAAACGGAACTGATTAGGGGGTGTGTTTTAAAACGTTGAAATTCTTCAAAGGGGCTTAACCAGGGGTTTTTGTAATCTAAACCAACTACAAAACCAATCGCTACTCGTTGTTTTGAAAAATGATATAAAAACGAACCGCCATAAGTTGCATTATCCATTGGCCAACCAACAGTATGAACTACTGTTCCAGGTGCGTGATTGGCTTCTTTTACAGCCCATAATTCTTTTATGCCAAGTCCATAAGTTTGTGGTTGGGAATTATCTCGTAAATGATAGCGCGCCATTAACACTTGGCTTAGTTGGCCGCGACATCCTTCTGCGAATAAAGTTTGTTTGGCTAGTAAACGCATGCCGGGTTGGTAATTAGCAGTTTTAACTCCATGTTTATCGATACCAACGCTGCCAGTGGTAACACCTATCACTTGGTTGTGATGGTTGTATACGATTTCTTGTGCGGCAAATCCCGGATAAATTTCACAACCTAATTGTTCTGCTTGTTCTGCTAAAAATTTGCAAAGTTCTTCTAAACTAATAATAAAATTACCATGGTTGTGCAAGGTTTTTGGTGTGGGCAGTTTGTATGATTTATTCTGCGTCATAAAATAAAATAAATCGTGCGTAACAGGGGTGTCTAAAGGAGCTTTTTTCCATGATTTTGGAAGTAATTCACGTAAACTTTCTGGTTCTAACACAGCACCTGCAAGAATATGCGAACCAACTTGGGCGCCTTTTTCTAAAATACAAATGCTTATTTCTTGTTGTGCTTCAAGTGCTAATTGCTTTAATTTTATTGCTGCAGATAAACCAGAAGGTCCAGCACCAATTATGAGCACATCAAATTTCATGGTATCTTGTTCCATGCTCACTCCGGATTTTTAATTTTCTATAATATCAGATTCGATTCGTAGCTTCATCATAAAACTCGTTTGCCTTAAACATTAATCCTGTAATGGCAATGCTGTTAACGGTGCGTGGTACGCCCGCCTTAAAAAAGAAGCTTATTTTCCTTGCAGCACTTGCATTTGCCTCTTGGTGCAGCACATCGTGTATGTGTTGGACGTAACTTTTTCTGGAAACGGGTTTTGTCAAATCCTGTTGCTTTTTAAAACGAAATATATTTAATGGAGTACTGAATAAACCAAATATACCGGCAGTAGACATGACAGAGATGAATTCAGCTTCGCGCTTTTTATATCCTGTTGTTTGTAAGTTTTTAGACAAAACGGGTATGGCGGACAGAAACATAACCGACCATAAACCTTCTCTAAGCACGCCAATAGAGGCACCCTGAAAAAAACCTTGATAGCCATGGTATTTTTTGATTTTTCGAACAACATCCATATTGGATGGATTGTCGGTTAATTGTTTGTTTTGAGCGACACTTTGAAAGGGTGCACAGACAAATCCGCTAGTGCCCCCAGCTACAAAGGAAGTCATAAAGTCATATGCTTTGGAACTTTTTTCAGGCGGTTTTTTTAATAAAGCTTTAGTGCTAAAAGTAACTGCAAAACTGGGTATGGAAGAAACTGCATAAGAAAGAGCCCCGGACATAGGATTTTTCCACGGCATTTTTTGGTTATTTAATGCATGATTAGTCCATTTGTGTAAGGGTGTTAGCAGTGAAATAACACTACCGCCAATTAAGGGGCCCTTTATCCACGGTAATTGCAGCACTGTTGACCAAAGAGATGTACGTTCTTCTATCATATTATTTCTTTCTAAAGGGGAGGTATCGTGGTTCCCAAAACATAGAGTCTATGAGTTCTTTTAAATCTGCATCTTGATTTTTTTGTGCGAATCCAGAATCAATAGCGCAACGTGCTACTGCGATGGCGATTTCTTTAGCAACTGTTTGTGCATTCCCTAAAGAGGGTAATAAAGGTAAAAAACTATCTTTTTTGCTTGGAGCAAAACTGCATAAAGTATTAGAAGCAGCTAGGATCATTTCTTTGGTTAAACGCGTAGCAGAAACAGCAAGCACTCCTAAGCCTATTCCTGGAAATACTAAGGCATTATTGCATTGAGCAATTTGTACCATACGGTTTTGATATTCCACTGAAGGAAATAAAGTTCCTGATGCAATTAAAGCTTTACCATGACTCCAATTTAAAATTTCTTGCGGTTGCGCTTCGCATTTTTCATCCGGATTGGATAAGGGGAAAATAATCGGTCGTTCACAATTCGCGGACATGGTTTCAATAATATCTTGAGAAAAAGCACCCGGTTGCGCAGAGCAACCGATTAAAATACTAGGATGAATGTGGCGTACCGTATCGTGAAGCGAGGGATTATTAGATCCTTTTGTAGGAATTTCCTCAGGTTTACGCGCAAAAGGTTTTTGGGCGTCGGTCAGATCAGAGTCTGTAGTCAGTAATAACCCTTGTCTATCGAGCAACCAGAATCTTTGGTAGGCTTGTTCAGGAGTTAAACCGCGGGCGATCATTGCATCAATAATTTGTTCGCTTATGCCAGTTCCAGCCGAGCCTGCACCAAAAACAATGATGCGTTGTTCTTCTATATTTGAATTGGTAACCTCGCAAGCGGCTAATAGGGCGGCTAGAGATACTGCCCCTGTTCCTTGAATATCATCATTGAACGTACATAATTGATCTTGAAATTGTTCAAGAATACGGCGAGCATTACCACGCCCAAAATCTTCCCAATGAAGGAACGCATTAGGAAACTGTTTGTGGATTTCATTAACGAAGGTATGAATAAAATCATCATAATCTGCATTTTTAATGCGTGGATGGGGACAGCCTAAATACATCGGATCATTTAATAAATCTTGATTATTAGTCCCAACATCAAGAAAGACTGGTAGGGTGCGTGTGGGTTCAATACCACCGCATAAGGTATAAACCATTAATTTAGCAACGGGTATGTCCATGCCGCCAATACCTTGGTCACCAATCCCCAAAACGCCTTCGCCGTCAGTGACAACGATTAAATCAATTTCCGGGTTGGAGCGGTTTTGGATAATATCTTCAATTTTATGTTTATCGAAGTGGGATATATATAAGCCTCGTGGTTGACGGTATTCAAGGCTGAAGCGCTTCACTGCAGTTCCAACAATGGGCGTGTAAATAGTGGGTAACATTTCCGCTAAATAGGTGCTTAATAATTTATAAAAGAGTATCTGATTTTTATCATTAAGGTTATTTAAATAGATATTTTGTTGTAAGCGGGTTTTATAATTTGAATACTGTAAATAGGCGCGTTTTACCTGTTCCTCCAGGGTTTCGACACGGTAGGGCAGTTTTCCTAATAAACCAAAAGCTTCACGTTCGTCACGAGTAAAGGCCGTACCCTTATTTAATTGGGGTGTTGTGAGCAAAGGTTTGCCACTTAGAGAGGTTTCTATATAAGACGCCCCAGTTGTTTCATCACGTTTTCTTTCAAAATCCAGCATGTTTTGTCTCTTAAGATAGCCTTACATCGTCACAGGTGATAATATCGGCTTTTCCTAGTGTACATCAAGAGGTTGAGTATGAATAAGTACTTGTTTTTCGTATTAGTGATTTTTGGTCTGAGTTCTTGTACAGTAAAAGATGAACGCTATTACCGCTCTAACCCTCGGGCATTACAAGCAGCGTTAAAGCTTTGCCCAGAACAAGCACCTACTGGCTTGACTTGCCAACAATTGGAACAAATTGCGATACCCTTAAATTCTCTGGGTCATCAATTGCAGTATAATCCTCAAGAATTTGGTGCCAAGATTTTGAAATTGCAAGAAACTATTGCGCAACAAAAAGCGCAGTTGGCCAAAAATACTCAAGACAAAGATTTAGAAAAACAATTACAAGAAAATACAAATGATTTAGCAGAACGCATGGCAGTGGTTAAATGGCTTGAATCACCTGAGAGTTGATTATGAGAATACTGGTCAGTAATGACGATGGAGTGTTGGCGCCTGGGATCAGAATATTAGCTTCTGAATTGGCAACTATTGCAGAGGTGATAGTAGTCGCACCAGATAGAAATCGCAGTGGGGCGAGCAATTCTTTAACTTTAACAAGACCACTTCGTGTGCGAACACTCGATAATGGGTACCACAGCGTTGAAGGAACCCCTACCGATTGTGTGCATTTGGCTTTAACCGGTTTGATAAATCCCGTGGTGGATATGGTAGTTTCTGGAATTAATGAAGGGGGTAATTTAGGCGATGATGTGCTTTACTCGGGCACTGTCGCTGCTGCAATGGAAGGACGAAATTTAGGCCTCCCTTCTATTGCTGTTTCCTTAGTGGGTGATTCCTGTGAGCATTATAAAACAGCCGCTGTTATTACCAAGCAGTTAGTACAACAATTAAGTGCCAATACTATACCATTGCAAACGATTTTGAACGTAAATATTCCTGATCTCCCTTTGGACGAGATTAAAGATATGCAGATTACGCGTTTAGGGACGCGTCATGGCGCAGAGCCTGTTGTTAAAGAATTGGATCCACGCGGGCGTGTGATTTATTGGGTGGGGCCACCAGGATCTGAGGCGGATGCGGGAGTTGGTACCGATTTTCATGCAATCAACTCAGGTTGTGTTTCTATTACTCCAATGCATTTGGATATGACGCATTACAAAATGTTTGACCATTTATCTAATTTATTAAAAATGAGATCGTAAATGAAAAGTACTTTAAGGAGCTGTATCGTTTGTTTGGTTTTTATTTTTACTCTGGTGGGCTGTAGTGGCAGTAACACTATGGCGCCTGTTTCTGAATTGAAATGGCATCCTTATTTTAAATATCAAAAACGGCATATAGTACGACGTGGTGAAACTTTATATGCCATATCCTTCCGGTATGATACTGATTATCGTCAATTGGCACAGCTCAATCATCTAAAACCACCTTATTCTTTGCGGGTCGGTCAAGTTTTAAATGTTCAGGTTGGCAGAAAAACACCTGGTATGCGGACACGAAGACCGGCACCGGTTCGTACAGCACCGAAGCCAAAGTATCAAACTCAATCACGATTCCGTTCATTTTTCACACCAAGTTTTAATGTTCGCTCCAGCTCTGGCTGGTCTTGGCCTGCTAAAGGACGGATAGTTGCAAATTTTGTTCCGACACAAGGGAAAAAAGGCATAGATATTGCATCTAATAAAGGTGAAAAGGTTCATGCAGCGGCACACGGTGTAGTTGCTTATGCTGGAAGTGGTTTATCGGGTTATGGTAATTTAATTATTATTAAACATAACAATCAGTTTTTAACCGCATACGGTAATAACTCGAGGAATTTAGTACGAGAAGGTCAGGCGGTAAAATCAGGGCAGGTTATTGCAGAAGTTGGGGTTGTAGATCATAGATATTATGGTGTGCATTTTGAAATTAGAAAAGCAGGAATACCCGTCAATCCATTGAATTATCTACAAAAAGGTTGACATATAACGTGAAGTTATTGCAACAATGCCTGATTAAGAAGTCAGGCTAAACTAAATAGGTGAAACAATGAAAAAGCAAGACGCGCCAAGTACAAAGCCAGAGACTAAAGAGGAAGAATGGATAGAGCCTGATGAGAGCGTCCTTCTTACTGATGAAGAACTTGACGTAGTAATGGAAAAGGATGAAGAGGTCGAGGCACCGGATCTTGCCGATGACGAAGAGGACTTTGCCGTTTTACATCACGGTAAAACTGCTGCTAAAGTTATGGATGCGACACAGCTCTATTTAGGTGAGATAGGATTTTCTCCATTACTTACTGCCGAAGAAGAAGTCTATTATGCAACCCGGGCACTTCAAGGAGATGAAGCATCCCGCACCAAGATGATTGAGTCGAATTTGCGCTTGGTGGTTAAAATATCCCGTCGTTATTTGAATCGTGGTTTACCTTTATTAGATTTAATCGAAGAAGGTAATTTGGGTTTAATGAAGTCGGTAGAAAAATTTGATCCTAATCGTGGTTTTAGGTTTTCAACTTATGCTACTTGGTGGATTAGACAAACCATAGAACGCGCAATTATGAATCAAACGAGAACTATTCGTTTACCAATTCATGTGGTGAAAGAATTGAACGTTTATTTACGAGCAGCGCGCCATTTAACTCAAAAATTAGATCATGAGCCTTCTCCTGAAGAGATTGCCGATATGGTGGATAAGCCTTTAGAAGATGTGCAAAAACTTTTGGGTTTAAATGATAAAGTTGCTTCAGTCGATACACCGATTGGATTTGATGAAAACAAATCTTTATTAGATACCATAGCTGATGAAAACAGTATTAATCCTGCTGAACTATTAACGGATGAAAATATGCGCATGCATATTGAGTCCTTGTTAGATAAGTTAACAGAAAACCAACAACAAGTAATTGCACGTCGCTTTGGTTTAAGAGGCTTTGAAAAAGCCACACTTGAAGATGTTGGTAAGGAAGTCCATTTAACTCGAGAAAGAGTGCGACAAATTCAGGTGGAAGCTTTAAAAACCTTGCGTTCTTTGTTGGAGAAATTGGGTTTGACGCAGGAAGATTTGTTTTAGGGCGTGTTTAGAATTCAATTTTCTACGTCCCGCGGCTTGTCCGCGGGATCCAGTCGGTTCTGGATTTATGCAACAAGACTTTGCTTTATTAAAAATCTCTGGATCCCGCGGACAAGCCGCGGGACGTAGGCCTGAGGGATCTTTAGGACGTAGGCCCTGAAAAAATGAATTGTAAACACACCCTAATGGTTCGTATTTTTTTGAGGTAATTTGTTTGCGTAATCCGTCGCTGCGCTCGCAACGACGGGATCTTCTTTTACGAGATCCCGCTAACCACTTTAGCATAAGTCGCATCAACAGTTTCTATATGTTTTAAAGTTAATTCATCTAAGGTTTTGTTAAATTCATTCAAACTATGCGGTGCAAAAAAACCTAAGGGATTGCGTTTTGTTGCGCAAATTTCCTTAACCAATGCCATTACTTGGGCGCCTTTTTTTTCATCCAGTTTGGTGGAATTCACCCAATTTAATACCGCTTCAAGTTTAGAAACTTTTGTTTGGGCATTTAATGTGAACCATTCTTGGCGTTTATTATTTTTGCAGTTGATATTTCTAATTAATGTGCCTATCAGGTTTTTTAATAAATTTTGTTGCTCTAATTCAGTTTGGGTTTGAATCGACTGGATGACTTCACTTTCGTGTTTTTGCCTTTGCGGTAATTCTACAGGCAAACTTAATACTTCATTATTAGCCCGTTTGTGTGCTTTGAAATTAAGCTTGCCGAACCATTGTTGGCGCACGTAGTCGGAAAAATCAACACAAATTGCTCCTTGATGGGCAAAGAAGCGGCCTTTTTTTTCATGATCCAGTATCATAAATTCATCAAAATGCGGTGAATCCTTAATTATTTCCCAATGTTGTGAAAAGCGTCTGGCGCACTCTTTATAATCTTTTGTGTTTAAACTACGTTTTAATTTGAAGTGATCGGCATGTTTGCTAATAAATTCACAAATAACATTTTCGATGGATAATTTTTGGAAAATAGCTGTTTGAATAGTATTACTGAATTCATTTGCAAGCAGCGGTTTAGAATCTAAAACAGCAGCAAAATTAATAGTAGCTATTTGTTGCGCATGGGCATAAAAATTAACTTCCGCTAAAAAAAATTGAATGAGTACGGTCCATGATGTGTCACGGTATTTACTAAAAGGGGATTGCATGGGGAAAATAGAAAGTTGGGCATCTCTATAACTTATAATTCCAGCAAGTAAATCGTTCAGCTCCTTTTTGTTGTAAATTTTACCCTCTTGTTCATAACCAAGTTGATCTAATATTTCTTCATTTACAAAAAAATCAATGGGATTATTAAATAATTCCTTATAAGCAATGGTTAAAGCAGAAACCAAGCGATTTATGGCTTTCGTTATCACGAAGGGAAAAGTGCACTCTAATTTGTTTCTAGCAAGACTTATAAGGTTTTCTTTGTGATTACGAACTGAATAACTGGAGCCGTTGATTAGATTTAGGGAATCAAACAAAGTGGGAAAGCATAAGCATAAACTATTATCTTTTCGTCTTAATTGAAACAGTGCAAAGTTTGTTTGATAAGCGGCATTTGAATCATAATACGGTCTTAAGAGCATGCTGTATAAATTGGATTTGGGTGATGAGGCTAGTCTCTTAATGGGTTCTGGATAATTCCAAATATTAAAAAAAGGCTTTTGCTTGGGTAGGCTAGCAAGGTATTCATTGACTTGGCATAAACGATCTTCTTTTAATCTTCTTAGATCATTATCTTCCATGGCATTGATGTCTGCTTCGAGAGAAATCTTATATTGGTTTAATGAGGTTAATGCTGAGGAATTTTGATTATCATTTCCAAAAAAACTATCTAAGGCTTCAAAAGCCATGCAGGTATTATCGAGTCCGATTAGGGTGCCAGTATTGATGGGAACTAATAAATGAACGGTATTGGTATTTGGATTGATGTAAATATAACGCGGGTTGGCAGTTTCTTTATAGTGTATCTGCATAGATTAGTCCGGTTTAATCAAATAAGTCCATGTTTGCATTGTAAACAAGTAATCAAAAAAATCAACTGGGTTTTAGGCTTTGAAATTGTTTTTAAAACCCTGCCAGCAACTTAAATAATCCCGATGGCGGCTTGAGTTATTCATTGCTTGTTCCGTAATATACCAACTTTCTTTAGTCTCAAACATAAAAGCCAAGGTGTTTTGGTATTTTTCGGGCTTTAATTCTTGAGTTGATGCTTGTTGATAAGCATTTAAATCAGGGCCATGAGGTGTCATACAATTATGAATGCTGATTCCTCCGGGTACAAAACCTTCTTTTTTGGCATCGTATTGACCTTCAACCAGGCCCATCAACTCATTCATTACATTCCGATGAAAATAGGGTGGGCGAAAACTATGTTCTGCAACCATCCAACGTGGAGGAAAAATTACAAAATCAAGATTGGCTACCCCAGGCGTATCACTATCTGAAGTAAGTACGGTGAAAATGCTGGGATCAGGATGATCAAAACTCACTGTATTGATCGTATTGAATAAACTTAAATCATAGCTATAAGGTGCATAATTACCACTCCAGGCAACAACATTCAAGGGCGAATGATCGCATTTGGCTTCCCACAAGCGATTTTTGTTTTTACAAAGAATAGTAACCGGTCCTTGAGTTTGCTCAAAGGTGGCAATGGGGTAATTAAAATGGCGAGGATTGGCTAAGGCATTAGCGCCAAGGATTCCTAATTGCGGTAATGTAAGAGGGGTTGCAGAATTTTCACAAAGATAGCCTTTGGCTTCTGATCCCAGTAGTTCTACTTTAAATTTAATTCCCCTTGGGATAATGGCTATCATGCCGGGCTTTAAAAATAAAATACCCATTTCGGTATGCAGATGTACCTCTCCTGAATAGGGCACAAATAATAATTCGCCATCATTATTGGCAAAATATTTATTGTGCATGGATTTCGTGCATTGATAGGTATAAGCTTGGGTTATGTGATTTCCGGCGACATGAAACAGCCCCTCGATAAAATCGCAATCGCTGTTGGATTCGTTGACTATAGGCGACCAACGTTCTGCATTGGGCGATAATTCTTTGGTATATTCCATAACCAAATTTTGTGGGTATAAAGTATAAGGTCCTTGAGCAGCAGTAGGGAGCATGCGATAGAGCCAACTGTGTAGATTGGTCGAACGCAATTTAGTAAAAGCAGTACCGCTGATTTGTTCGGCAAATAAGTCAAAAGGGCAGTTTTGTGGTGAGTTTTGCGTTTTTGGTAGGGCGCCTTTTTTGGCTTCAGTTTGATGGTGATTACCAAATCCTTGCAGATACACGACAGACTCCTTTGATATTTTTTATTAAGAATAGTGCAAATTCCTTAAATTAGATATAATTGTCAAAAAATTCCATTGTTAGAGGTAGAGTTATGGCAGGTCATAGTAAGTGGGCTAATATTAAATTCCGAAAAGGCGTCCAAGATGCAAAGCGTGGCAAAATATTCACCAAGTTGATACGTGAAATTACCGTTTCTGCGCGTATGGGTGGTGCTGAAGAATCTTCGAATCCGCGTTTGCGCGACGCCGTAAAAAAAGCGCTTAGTGCGAATATGAAGCGCGATACTATAGATAATGCAATTAAGCGTGGGGTAGGAAGTTCTGACTGTGATGCTATGGTTGCTATGCGTTACGAAGGTTATGGTCCCGGTGGTATTGCCGTTTTAGTAGATTGCTTGTCTGATAACAAAAATCGCACTGTTTCAGAAGTGCGCCATGCCTTCACCAAAAATGGTGGAAATTTGGGCACGGATGGTTCGGTTGCCTATTTGTTTGATAATCAAGGTGAGATTTTGATGGCGCCTGGTTTATCCGAGGAAAAAGTAATGGAAGTAGCCTTGGAGGCAGGAGCTAATGATGTTACTGTTGATGAAGGTCAAATAGAAGTAATTACCCCAGTTGAGGCATACCATAGTGTATTGAATGCCTTACAAGAAGCAGGCTTGGAAGTTGAGGAATCACAATTGACTATGCGTGCACAACAATTATTGCCAATTGATGATGAAGCAACTGAATCTTTGCTCAAATTAATCGATATGTTAGAAGATTTGGATGATGTGCAGGAAGTTTATAATAATGCCGAATTTTAATTCTTGCCATTTATTGCATCCCAGGTAGGTTGGGCCTTGACCTGAAGGATCTTCACTTTTTTTAATCCTAATCGAAGCTCCCTTCTCCCGCTTGGCGGGAGAAGGTGCCCCGAAGGGGCGGATGAGGGTAGTGATGGTGGCAAAATATTTTAGACAGCGCCACTTTGCTAAACCCTCATCCGCCCTCCGGGCACCTTCTCCCCAAGGGGAGAAGGGAGCTTGGATTAGGATTAAAAAAAGTGAAGATCCTTTATTCCAATGCCCAACCTACGGTTTCGATGTTGTTGGAGTACTAAATTAATGACAATAATATTAGGGATAGATCCAGGCTCAAGGATAACCGGCTACGGTTTGATTCAAGAATCAGACCGCAGCATTGCCTATATCGATAGTGGGTGTATTCGCACCGATCCTGAAGCAAATTTAAGTGGCAAATTATTGCAAATTTATGATGGAATTTGTGAATTAATGGAACGATACGCACCCGCTGAAGTCGCAATTGAACAAGTTTTCATGCACCAAAATCCCAATTCCGCTCTCAAACTTGGGCATGCGCGCGGAGTTGCAATGGTTGCGGCAGCATCACATAGAGTAAAAATAGCAGAATATTCTGCTCGTGAAATTAAGCAAACTGTAGTAGGTTATGGTGCAGCACAAAAATTGCAAGTAAATCATATGGTGGTGAGTTTATTATCATTAAATAAGCCACCACAAACTGATGCCGCGGATGCTTTGGCAATTGCAATTTGTCATAGTCATATGCGCAAGGGTTTAGCCGTAATGAATAGTAAACGTGGCAGAGGTCGAAGGAGGCAGCATAATGATAGGTTGGTTAAATGGGCAGATAGTTGATAAACATCATCCCGGAAAATTAGTTTTGGATGTCAATGGAGTTGGCTATGATGTTGAAACCTCATTAAATACGTTTTTTCAATTAGAATCGCATAACAAGCCAATTGGTTTACACATTCATACAGTGGTCCGGGAAGACGCCTTATTACTGTATGGATTTTTAGAAAAGCAAGAACGTGCCTTATTTCGTGCGCTGATTAAAGTGAATGGAATCGGCCCAAAATCCGCAATGGCTATACTTTCAAGCATAACGCCTGAAGAATTTATTCAATGCATTCATCAAGAAAATGCTGCTTTATTAACAAAGTTACCTGGAATAGGTAAAAAGACCGCTGAGCGTTTAGTTATAGAAATGCGCGATACCATTAAACAATTTGGTGAATCGCCTTCTGGAACGGTGCTAAAACACAATTTTGTTGCTCGCAGTCACGATGAGGCTATTAGTGCTTTGGAAGCTTTAGGTTATAAACCGCAAGAAGCAACGAAGGTGATACATAAAATTGATGATGGTAATAAGACTTGTGAACAATTAATTAGAGAAGCTTTGAAGATGATGTAGGTTGTTTGGTTCGTTCGCGTCATTGCCTCTTTGCGCTCGCAATGACGAAATTTATGTCGGCTGCTATTTTATGGCTAAATAAACTCTAACAATTAAACCCGTACTTTCCTTAGGCGAATCCAATTCCACACGCCCACCATGCAGATCACAAATTTGGCGCACGATTGCTAATCCCAAACCGCTTCCGGGGCTCTTATTCCCCAGTACGCGAAAAAAACGCTCGAAAACGCGCTCTTGCAATTGAGGGGGGATTCCTGGACCATTGTCTGTTACTTCCAAAAGAATTTCTTTATTGGTTTTCGATAATCGTACTAGGATGCGTCCGTTTTCATTGGAATAACGAATAGCATTGTCGACTAAGTTTCTAATTAAAATTCCTAAAGCAGTAGAGTTTCCGTGAATATTGGGGATATGTGTTTCTGATTCGTATTCGAGTTCAATTTGTTTTTCTATCGCTGAAGGTGCAAGCATGGCCAGAACTTCACGCGTTAATTTGGCAAGATTTACATCACTCACTTCCTGTAAACTGGTTGCTTCTGGGACCAGTCGGCTCATGGTTAACAGCTGTTGCACAATATGTGTGCTGCGATTTACGCTGGCAATCAGTTTTTGCAGGGCTTCGTTTTTTTCTTTTATATCATTGGAGTTCAAAGCGACTTGCGCCTGAGCTTTCAAGGCTGCCAGAGGGGTGCGCAATTCATGCGCTGCATCAGCGGCAAACCGTTTTTCCCGTTCAAAGCCTTCTTTGAGTCTAAAAAATAATTTATTTAACTCATCAATGACCGGTCTAATTTCATCAGGAATTTCTTTTAAATCTACCGGCTCCAAGTGACTGGGAGCTCGATTGGCTACCTCTATAGCAACTTTATCCAAACTATCCAAACCGCGACCAATAATAATCCAGATTAATAAGCCGGATAGGGGAAAGGTTAGCAGCATGATGTATAAATCATCTTGAGCAATACGATGCCCTAATTCATTACGGGTATCATAACGTTCAGCCAAAACAGTACGCGTGCTTGATTTTGGGTTGTAGGTAGTAAAAACACGCCAGTTCTGATCTGATATTTTTTTATCACTAAAACCATCAGTTTCTGCAATTAAAGGTGCTTTGGGAGCTGCGGAAGAATGCAGTATTAATTTGCCACCATTAGTCCAAACCTGAAAATTAAATTTATCCAAATAATTTTCAGGAGGCTCTTCGTTTAGGTACCGTTTTTTATAATAAAGATCGATTTTTTGCGGAATTGTTTCTAATGCTTCTTGAATTTTATCTAAAGGTCGCTGATTCAGATCATCGCCGAGCAGGGCTTGATACGATAAAGCTGAAATTGCCATTAAAGTGTCCAAATGGTCTTGAATGTCTTTTTGATCCAGGTAATAGTTACCGATGGCAGTTAGGGTCGTGGTAATAGTAATTGCCAGTAAGAGATTAATTAATAGAAACTTTCTGATTGAGGATTTCACGATTAGGTCGCATTATCATTTTTTTCTGCCATGTATCCAACACCGCGAATGGTGCGAATATAATTGGCATTTAATTTTTTACGTAGGTTATGAATATGGACTTCAAGTGCATTGCTATCCACATCCTCTTCCCAGCCATAGATACTTTGCATGAGTTGTTCACGGGATAAAACTTGGCCATTATTTTCTAGTAATTTTTGTAAGAGTGCGAACTCTCTTCGAGGAACATTGATAAGTACATCATCCATCATTACTGAATGAGCCGCAGGATCCAATGTAACATTTTTGTAAATAAGTACTGAATCAGCCCGTCCTTGCGATCTGCGAACTAATGCTCTGATTCTTGCGCTTAGTTCATTCAAATCAAAAGGTTTTACTAGATAATCATCAGCTCCTGAATCCAGGCCTTTTACCCTATCTTCAACAGATTCACGAGCGGTTAGAATAATTACGGGTGTGGAATTGCCGTCTTGGCGTATGCTTTGTAATAAGAGCAAACCAGAGAGTTTAGGCAGTCCTAAATCAAGAATAATCAGTTCAAACGATTCGGATTTTAGAGCAGATCGTGCAGCTTCGCCATCTTTGAGCCAGTCTACAACATAACCAAATTGGGTTAGGCCAGATTTAACTGCATCGCCTAGCAATTCGTCGTCTTCAACTAGTAATAATCTCATTATTGCTCCTGCTGATATTGATTACTGTTTTCTTAGTCCGCCTTCATCCATATGCTTAGTTAAATAAAAAGCTTGTATCAGTACAAACAGCAGCGTAAAACCAACGCCGCCAAATAGCTTAAAATTAACCCAGGCATCTGTATTATAGTGATAGGCTACATAAATGTTTAAAGCGCCCATTACTACAAAAAACAGGGTCCATGCACTGTTAAGTCTATACCAGATTTTACTATCCAGCTTAACATTTTCTTCCATCATCTTTTGAATCAAGGGCTTAGAGCCAATATAGCTGGAAGATAAAAATACAATTGCCGTGAACCAGTATATGCCGGTTGGTTTCCATTTAATAAATAAGGGATTATGAAAGAACAGTGTTGCTCCGCCCAAAACCATGATAATGGCAAAGCTAATAAGATGCATTTTTTCATAACGTTGGAATTTTAATCTATAAAGAGCCACTTGGACTAAGGATGCCAACATAGCTACTGCAGTAGCTGTATAAATACCAGCAAATTTGAAAACTACGAAAAACAGCACTATTGGGAAAAAATCAAAAAGTAATTTCATATTCTTAATAGAGTTAATTGCTTATCTTCCAGTATAACACAATTATGAGGGTTTGCGAGGGAGCATATAATCACCTTCTTTTCCAGCCTCAATGTAATATAAGGGCTCAGCACTAAGGCTTTGGCACGTCTTCACTTAGGTACCCATCGTCCTTTGATGAATGCTCTCTTTTATTGTTTCCTAGTGCGCTAGCACCTGAATCTTGATCCCTTGATCTTTTCATTGATGAAGAAAAAAATGGTAAATTATTATTAGATAGAGACAAATTGTTACTTTCCATAATTTTAATAATATTAACATTACCACTTAAAGTAGCTATCCTGGCTGGAGTTGTTCCCTTACTGTTCGATTTATTGAAATCCGCACCATGCTTTGCAAGCTCTCTAATAACTTCTACGCGACCAATTTCCGCCGCAATATGGGCCGGAGTTATTCCATCAATGTCCGATTTATTTAAATCCGCACCATGCTTTGCAAGCTCTTCAATAACTTTTGCGTGACCATTTACAGCGGCATTATGGGCCGGAGTTATTCCAAAACTGTCCGATTTATTGAAATCCACACCATGCTTTGCAAGCTCTCTAATAACTTCTACGCGACCATTTGCAGCAGCAATAGAGACAAGAGTTACTCCAATCCGAA